>NZ_JADMQH010000028.1:0-56141 GCF_015559655.1 Bacteroides sp. 1001136B_160425_E2
AATCAAGAGAAAAGCTCACGTAAAGCAAAGCTTTTCTCTTGATTTTTTAGAAAGAGGAACATTTACTGAATATCCCTGAGTATTACATGTCTTCCAGTGACAGGCACATTGTCTCAATAGAATATCGGGGTAATAATTTTTTCTTTAGATGTTCAACTTTCTGTGCCAGTAACTCCGGTTTAAAGTTTTTACGTTGGCGTTTAACTTCTGCAACTACTGCTTTATTCTTTTCCAAACGGAGTGCGACGATGTCTATTTCATTTAGATTACCTTTGGCTTCCCACCACGAACCGATGGCTCGGAATTGATAACTCTCTGCAAATTTTTGTTTGAAGTAAAGTTCCAGTATTTTTCCACTATAAGTAGGATAATCGGTTTCTATAATAGTGCGTAATCCTACAAAGTTTTTAATTTCTATCAATGAACGGTTGCGGTCGAAATAGTTGAACCAAAGTCTGATAAAATTATCGCATATCTCGTACCGGACAGTTGTCGAACCTTCTTTTGCCAGAATCGGACGTTGACGAATGATGATATTATAATCATCTATCAGACGCTTCAAGTATCCACCTATGCTTTTTTCTCCTAGTGTTGCCTCGATTTCGGCTTGTGTGTTTCTCCCCCCGGCAATCGCACTCAGAATAGAGAAATAGGTTCCGTAATTCTTCCCGAATTCTTCCACCAGTAGATTTTTGCCTTCTTCGGTAAAGGGAGAATTGTCGCGAACCATAAAATGAATCATGCTTTCTACACTAAGTGCATGATTGTCGCAAAAAAGTTCTACGTATTTAGGGACTCCACCGGTAAAAGTATAAAGAGCTAAAAGGTCGTCATTCGAATGTGCCGGTGCATACTCATGCATTATTTCCTTTAAAACAGGAAGGCTGAACGCTGACAGTTTAATTATATTGTCCGCCCGCCCGAAAAGTGGCTCTTTATTATCTTGAAAAATCTTTTGCATCAGAGAGTAGATGGAACCACTGACGATTAAATTCATGTGTGAGGATTTCCGATGTTGATCCCATATATTTTGCATATCGCTGAATATGGATTCATTGATATTATAAAATTCCTGAAACTCGTCAATAACCAGATTGAAAGCTTGTTGGGTGGCAAGTTGCATCAGGTATTGAAACAAGCTTCGGAAACTCCGGATTTCTCCCGGTACAAAAGTTTGTAAGGACTGTGTGATAAGTGGTATGAACTCTTCGCATAGAGTAGCTTCATTCTTACGACCTACAAACAGGTAAACAGTGGGCGATTGTTCAACTGCTTTCATAATAAGACTTGTTTTTCCAATCCTACGACGCCCCGTGACGACTGTCATTCTTGAATTCTCCTCGAATGCCAATTGCTGAATTCTCTTCAACTCTTTAAGCTCCTCTTCTCTATTATAAAATTTCATAATCAATGATTTAGTGTTAGTAACGCTGGTTACAGTAACGGCTGTTACAAAAGTATGTATTCTTTGGAGAATAACAAAGTTTTCTTTCCTTTTATTGAAAAGACGGATAATAAATTGCGATATAAATTGTCTTACTAATCAATTTGCTGTAACTTTGTTTCGTCAAATAAGAAAGCAAAATAAAATATGATAATGGAAGATGATTTTGACTACCAGGCAGTGCCCTATGGTTTTACCCACTGCTTCAACAACCAATGTCCGAAAGGAGAAAAATGTCTGCATCGCTTGGTAGCAATGCATAGTACCGATCAGTATCCTACTCTGTCTGTAGTAAACCCCCATTGCATTCCGGAGGATGCGAATACTTGTTCTTTTTATAAGTCGATACAGAAAATACGCGTAGCGTGGGGAGTTAAGCGCTTGTTGGATAATGTGCCCCATAAGGATGCGGAACAGCTTAAAAGTATGATGTTAAGCCATTTCGGGCGGGGACTATATTACCGCTTCTATCGTAAAGAAAAATATCTGTCTCCTGAACAGCAAGAATATATTCGTAGAATTTTCCGTCAGAAAGGGATTACGGAGGAGCCGTCATTTGAATCCTACACAGAAGAATATAAGTGGTAATTATCTGCCACCTTGCACTTCTTGCGGTTAATCTGCTGAATAATAATTGATTATCGAGTGTAAGATACGGTTGCAGATGCGTGCAAGATACTTTTATCTTGCACGCATCTATTTTTTATAATGAAAGCCTTACAACATGATAGAGAGTACCTCGATTGGCACGTTTGGAAGGAATATTGTGCTTGCAGAGTATCCTGCCGAATACACTTGTCCGCTTATTAGACAATGAAATAGTACTGTTTTTGTTAATATCTTCCAGTATTTCTGCGGGAGAAAGCCATTCGCCACCCTCTTCCTGTTCTTTGGCCGGACGAAAATAGCGATAGAACAGTTGCTCTTCGAGTGTAGTCTGTTCAAATTCCCGGTTGTTTTCCGTCATCATCCGTTCCTCTTCCCGGTCAAACCAATAACGTTCGTTATGATCCAGCTCATACATAGCTTGTGCATAAAGTTGCTCATAGTCTATGGCATGGCTGTTGTCTATTGTATCCGTCACTTCTATACAGATAAAACGGCGGCTACCCGAAGGGTCGGTGAGCAAGTCTTTTTGATTACTCGTAGCGATGAAAGATGCATAACGCCGCATTTCCAATACGGCATTTCCGTAAGGTTTGCGCATGTTTACCACCGGTTTCTGAAGAATATGCTTCAAGTATCCTTGCTGATTGGTGCTTATCTGGTCGAACTCATCGATGTTTATCAGCGCAAACCGATTTAGATACCGTTCAGCTTCCTTTTTTTGTGAGAAATCGATACTATCTGTATAATATGCCCGTATGGCAGGCGGAATAATGCTTCGGCAAAATGTGGATTTACGAGTTCCTTGTCCGCCTACCAATAGGGGAGACACGTTGTTCGCATATTTTTTATCTGTTCCACGCCAATGCATTACCATATTCAGGAACCAGCGGTGAAACAGATCCGTCCAATACGGATTCCGGCAGGGTACAGTTTGCGCAAGCCCACGGATACGGTCACGTCCGTCCCAAATCGGGAGATGGTAAAGGAAATCTTCCAACGGATTGAATACCGATACGCGATTGGAGTATATATACCGGCTGATATCTCTGTCCCACAAGGGGATGCCTTCTGTCTGTGCGTCCAGTGCGATGCTGTTTAATACCCGTTTGTCAATCGGATTGAAGTAAAACCGGAATGAATTTCGTTCGCGATATTCCACTTCACCTATCTGGGTGTTGTAGCGGAATTCGTAACGCCGTTTCATAAACTCCTCGGTTTGGAAAGCCAGCGCCTGTTCTTTGCTCAGACTACTTTTCTTGCCAAATCCTTCGCACTCGTTATATACATTTTTGATTAACTGACGGATAATCGCTTCCTGATCTCTCAAGTAATAGTGAAAAATAGTACGTTTCACAGTTTCTTCTTCAGGAATACCCGACTGAAAACAGTTGACAGCCAATTGTGTCACTATTGCCTGAAAGTCTCCCTCTCTCGGACGTGCACCTTCGTCTTCTGCTTTGTAAATCTCTTCATGTGTTTTTCTCAGCGCCGCTTCGAAGAACATAAATATAGCTCTCTCCGTATCGTATCCCGGTATGGCTCGTGTCAACGGTGACTTTTCAGAACGTACGGCTTCCCGATAAGATAGTTCTTCGGGCATTCCCATGGGCTGCGACAGATAAAACGGTACTGAGTTCGGTCGGTACTTGAGCTCCGTATCGTATGATAGTCGTGAATATTGTTCCAGCGAAGGCTCTTTCGGTAAGATATTGAATGGAATTTGCGGCTGGTAACATTTCACGGCGAGTCGGTAGGCATGTGCGTGGAATATTTCCGCTTCCTCTCTTTTTTGAGGAAGCGAATTGTCGGGACGGGTAAATTTCACCCAAATCTTCACGGTCCGTTTGCTGGAACCGGTAAAAACGCAGTACGTTTGCGGTTGTTCCCAAGCGAGTTGTTTCACTAATACGATTTCCGAACTGCCTGCCAGCGGACCGACGGTGAGTTCTACTATACCGTTATAGCTTTTCATCTGTATGCCACCTTCCGTTCTGCGGAATTCTGCGGCAGGAAGAATCTTCGGTAATTTGTCTGCTTCATAGCAGCGTGAGTCGGGGAGGCTATATCGTAACACTTCTCTGAAAGCGGATACAGGCTGTGCTTTTGTTTCAGTTCGTGTTTTTTCTATCCATGTTTCGATTTCCATTGTAGTTAAAGCAGTGGTTTTTTCCTTGACTCTCAATTGAGTAACCTTCATGATTTTTATTGAATTAAATAGTCTATAAAGGTAACTATATCTATCCAGTCTGGCAAGTAAATCCGGTTGTTTTATCCGTAAGTTAAGACTTTTCTGTAATAACTTAACAGCTTGCTTCCGGTTGATTGCAGTTCCGGTTTGTTTCAAGCGCTTGAAACACTTTGTTTCCCTATAGCAAACACTTTGTTTCAAGGTACAAAACAAGTTGTTTGCAGGTATGAAAAACTCATTATCTGCATGGATTCTGTAAATTACTACGTGGGTTTTATGAATTTATTGCGGTCTTTTTTGAACTTTACCCGAGTGCAAGATAAATGTATCTTGCACATATCTGCAACTGTATCTTACACTCTGTAAAATGCTATATATTAGATTAGTAAATTCCGAAAGTGCAAGGTGCAAGATGTTTTACGTTTTTCAAACTTTATAGTAGAGCCTAATGTTCGACATATATCTTGTAGATTTGATTAAAATATTTTTTTGAAAGATTTCCATTTTTACCGGATGTATGTTGGTGGTAATATAACATTCCTTTATAATAAGCCTCATAATCAAATAGTCCCTGATTATTGAAAGGGTAATTATGTATGCTTCCATCTCTTTGAATGAAACGATATGAGGTTCGCATTGGACTGGCTTGGAGGGCTATAAAATATTTGCCAAAGATGTCATAATAAGAAATTTCCTGGGATTGCTTTTGCTTCCGGGGCTGGGTTTTTATACCGAATGGATAAAGTGTACGTACCGGAGTTCCGCCTTGGGTAGCTGCAATCCATTTTGTCCGGGTGATAGCTGACGTGACAATACTATCAGTCTTTGAGTCAGGGCTATTGGCAATATTGATGTGACTGGTTGTACCGTCTCTTTCTATAATAAACGAACCATTCACGGATATTTTCTTGTCAATGACTACATCTTGCATAATATTCTTTAAAAAGCTACCTTCTTCGTTATATATCGCTTTTATTTCGGGGTTGACAATAATCATATCAGGGTCGGTAGGTATGCTATTGGTATTGCAAAATATATCATCAATATAGTTGGTTAAAGGTAAAAGTTTGCCTTTATCATCTGTTTGAATGATGATCTTGTCGCATATCGTAACATCTATCGGAGTCGTTCCGTTGGCAATGGATGGCTTCCATTCGGGAGATTTTTTCAATGTATGTTTCAGTGCTTCTTTTGCTCTGTCATCCTTGCATTGTAAAATGGATATAGCATTAACTTTTCCGTCTCTCGTCACCGTATATTGAAAAGAGATGGTATCTGAATAACATTTCAAGATGGATGGAATTCGTATATTTTTGTGTATCCATTCAATATATTTGTCTCTGGCATAAAAAGGATTGGATGTTATATTTGCCAGACGCGGTGGAGTATGTAAAGTGATTTTCTGCATTTCTGCCTGTCGGTCTTCAGGGATATATTTGTAGAAATCAATCAACATGAATTTATATATGTCTTGAGGTTGGCTTCCGTTATATCGACACTTGGGAGCTTTGCTTACCACATTCATTATTTCTTTCTCAAAAGCAGGAATTAGTGTATTCAATTTCCTTGTTATAAAAACTTTCCCATCCCATGAAGCACTGATACATACCTGCTCGATACCTGCTGCACCGTATTCATATGCTTCTTGTGGAAACTGGATGTTCTTTAATATCCACGCTGGTATTTCGTCTAGTGTCATTAGAGAATCCCTGGAACTATCCGGCTTTGTTTGGGCATAATTGTATGTCGCAAAAATAAAAGCGATAAAAAGGCTAATTGACTTTTTCATAATACTTCTTTATTTTCGTTGAAAGCATTGCTCATTTGTGTGATACAAAGATGGCTATAAATATAAGCATAATAGGGGACAATAATGCTATGAAACCTTATATTTACTAATTAAGTTTATTTGAAATCCTTGTAATTAGTAACATTTACGTCCAGTCCTTTGTAGGATGAAGATTTAACTTCTATCTTGTTCTTTACATTTACATCTATCCCTTCGTAGGGAATATCAAGCTTGGCTTTCACTGTATTTTTCACATTTACATCCAGTCCGTTATAAGGAATAGAAACAATGTTCACATCAATAGGGGAAGCCTGAGGTGCAAATCTAACGGGATTCGCGTTGGCGGAAGGAATAAACTCAATGTTGCGATAAGCTATGACAGATAGCGAGAATGCTATAATTGTCAGCACAAATTTGGTGTAAAGGTCAATTTTAATCATGGTGTAATTAGTTTATGGTAATTCAATAATAATGAGATAATACTCTGCCAACAAAGTTAAATATGGAAAATCCCTATTACAAAGGAAATCAACTAATAATCAGTATTAATCATTGTCAGACTTGTTTGTTTTTCAACAGGTAATTATATTCATCCAAGATTTGTTGATATTCTGTAAAATCTTACTATTTTTGTAGCACATGATTTCTAAACAATAATTAAATTATTTATTCTTATGAAAAAGGTTTTGTTATTTTTCGCTTTAGTAGCGATAAGCGTGGTAAGTATCAACGCGCAGGATAATCTGAAATGGGGTGTGATGGCAGGTATGAATGTCAGTAAATACACTATTACCGGATTTGACAGCAGGATAGGTTTTCATGCAGGTGTAAAAGCTGAATTGGGGTTATCGCAAGAAGCAAGTGGTGCATATATGGATTTTGCTGCGTTGTTGACATTAAAAGGTGCGAAGATTGATGCAGGCTCACTTGCAAGTTTCAAGATGAATCCGTATTATTTGGAAGTACCGGTACATGTTGGTTATAAATATGCAGTAAATGATGACTTTGCATTATTTGGTAGTGTGGGCCCCTACATTGCTGTCGGCTTGTTTGGAAAGGCTAAAGCAAAAGTTGATGGTAATATTGCCGATTTAGGAGAGTTTGGTGGTAACTCTGCATCCGAAAATATATTTGGCGATGATGGGCTAAAGCGGTTCGACTTCGGTCTTGGCTTGAAAGCAGGTGTTGAGTTCAGTAAGAAATATCAGGTTGCTATAAGTTATGACTTCGGTTTGGTAGAAGTGGCAAAAGATTTGGGGATGAAGAACAGGAACCTAATGATTTCATTGGGATATATGTTCTAAAAAAATAAGTTGAGGGTAGGGATTTTTAAATTGAGGAAACTTACAACTGAATCCTGTTTCCATTTACACAAAACTGTGGACAGTGTCTTCCATTTACACAAAATTGTGAACAGTGCCTATTTATCCATTAAAAAACGATTATTCCTCTATGCGTTTACATGTTATTACTCTGAAAGCTGTTTCTTCAGGTATCGTATTGATTGGATAACTGAATACTAATTTTTCAGATGTAACATCTCCGATTAACGCATCAATAGTTGTCGGAATATTATTCATCGGGATTCCCTCTGTTCTGACAATGTTTATCATCAATTGCTTATCGTTTTTTATCCAATTGAATAATATTTTGGCTTCAGGATGCCAATCGGCATCAGGATCCTCTGTCCCATCATCCACATCACCGTAATGCATCCCAGTTTGAACACCAGATTTATCCGACTTAAACTCGAATGTTCCAGGATGTTTGCAACGGTAAATAGCTTGGTTGCCATCACTATTGTTAATATAAGTATCAATTTGTGTTATGACTTGCCATTTTCCAACTAAAATCTCATATTCAGCACGGTCGTCAGATACCATTGTTTTATCATATATTTTGAATAGCGGGCGGACATAATAATTTTTTCCCTCTTCTAAATTCTCTATCTCAAATTTAAACACTCGTTTTCCGACTTCCATATCACTTTTCACGTAATAACTATCTTTCAATACCATGCGGATTGGCTGATTATTCTCATCATCTAAATCATATAAGGCGTATCCCATCTGTACAGATTCTGTGAAAAGATACCCTGAACATTGATAAGAAAATGTCGCTTTATGCTGCTTATGCTGTACATCAAAATTTAAATCTTCAAGAGCAGGTAAAAGTTTTCGTTTCAGAAGTTCTATTTCAGGGATTATAGGTTCCTCCCAACTACCTTTAACTTCTATTTCCTTTTTCTTATCCTCATTCTTTTCCTTATCATTAGAATCTTCTTTTTTCTTTGTTATTAAATTGCAAACAGCTTCGGCATATACACAAACCTTAAAGATGCAAGATAATTCATTTTCATTTAATGAAGCGTATGCTTCTCCATTCTGCAATGAAGCATTACTAAAGTAGTTAAGCCTGAATTTTGCCTTTTCTGTAAATATTAGACGAGTTCCTAACTCAATACGTATATTTTCATAATTAAAAAGACGGGCCTGAAATGCAAGAGCTAAACTTTCATTTAACTCCGCCTCCATTTCAATGCCATTCAATTTGAAGTCTAACAATGGCCATGCAGGGTTTTCTAAGCCGCAACCAAATTGTCCTTGATTATATTGTATGTATGGTTGCATTCGAGAATTAGCCGTTAATGATGCGCTTAATGAAACCTTACCGTTGCCATCCAATTGAGCATACACCACAATGACTGGAGTAATTACAACATTGGCAGGAATTACTCTTATTATAAATTCGCCTATTTTCTTAGGAGGTGTAGCTGTTGCCGTTTTCTTAAATTCAACTTCTTTTGTAAACGAAACGTTCAATTTACTTTTTATCTCATAATCTAAGTCAACTCGAAAATTATGAATATCTCCACCTGAAAAAAGTATTTTAGCTTTCATGTCAAAGGGACCTTCCACAGACCAACCATCTCCTTTAAGTTTAATATTGACTTCTGTCCCGAGTTCTATTCCTTTTGTTATAGGATTTATTGCATAATGTTTTTGTACTACAGCTTCTTCTCCGTCTGACTGGACAAACCCTGTAATATAATCAGCTATGTCAAAAGTTTGATCAGGAAGTGATGTAAAAGCTTCACTGAGTGGAACCCATTCTGTACTTACAACAAAATGATCATTTTCTTTATTCACTTGTGCTACCTTTCCATAAAAGCCTGAAGGAAATTTATCTGAAAGTTCATTTTCAAGGATAATCTCTCCCGTAGTTGGCAATAGTTCAGTAGGCGTATTAGCATTAAAATATAATACTCCTTCATTACTATCAATAATATGTTCCTTCTGATTACTTGTGAGACAAACGACATCGTCAGTTACCCACTCTTTTAGATTATCAGGAACAGATGGATTGGTTTTATTTACCGGAACATCCTCATCTTTACCACATCCTGACAACAAAAATAAAAATAAAAACAGAAAAATGTATTGTTTCATATATAAATGATTGAAGTACAAAGATATGATAAAATAAACAAATAATTTCTCCTTTATTTCTTATATATGGAATGAATAGCAAATAAGGGAGATTAAATGTTTAAAAAACGAGATTATTTGGATGTTTTTTTATTTGAAATCATTTTTGCAACTTAGTTGCACAAATCATTCGCTACCTTTGTATCAGAAATAAAGGATGAATAAGTATGGGACATTGTAGTTGTTGCACACATACACATGAATGTGCAACCGAAAAATATGAAGATAAAAAGAAAACGATATTCCATGAATATTGGAAAGTAGGACTTTCGTTTATCTTGTTGATAAGCGGTATTGTGATGAATGTGACGGATTTAGCTTTCTTTCGTGAAAGACCAGTCGCTTTAGTTTGGTATTTATTAGCTTATATCCCGGTAGGAATTCCGGTGATGAAAGAAGCCTGGGAAAGCATCAGGGAAAAAGACTATTTCAGTGAGTTCACCCTGATGGTTATTGCTACTTTGGGAGCTTTCTATATTGGCGAATATCCGGAAGGAGTAGCCGTGATGCTATTTTATACAGTAGGAGAACTGTTTCAGGGTAAAGCGGTAGATAAGGCCAAACGTAATATCGGAGCCTTATTGGACGTAAGACCCGAAAAAGCATTGGTACTTAGAGAGGGTAATTTTGTTATTGAAAGTCCTAAAAAGATAAAAGTCGGTGAAATCATAGAAATAAAGGCAGGTGAGCGAGTGCCACTTGATGGAACCATGCAGAATGAGGTTGCCGCTTTTAATACAGCTGCATTAACGGGCGAAAGCGTGCCTCGTAATATTCGGAAAGGGGAGGAAGTGCTTGCCGGAATGATTGCAACCGACAAGGTAATCCGACTCGAAGTGACGAGACCTTTTGACAAGAGCGCACTCGCCCGAATATTGGAACTTGTTCAGAATGCCGCCGAACGTAAAGCCCCGGCAGAATTGTTTATTCGCAGGTTTGCCCGTGTTTACACACCGATTGTTATCATACTGGCCGTATTAATTGTATTATCTCCATTTGTTTATTCACTTATCAATTCTGCATTTGTATTCACATTTAATGATTGGCTATACAGAGCTTTGGTCTTTTTGGTGATTTCATGTCCATGCGCATTGGTGGTTAGTATTCCATTAGGCTATTTTGGTGGTATCGGAGCGGCATCCCGATTGGGTATTTTATTCAAAGGCGGTAATTATCTGGACGCTATCACTAAGATCAATACGGTGGTATTCGATAAAACAGGAACCCTGACAAAAGGAACCTTTGACGTGCAGGCCTGTAAAAGTGCAGGCGATATTTCGGAAGAAGAATTAGTGAAACTGATTGCTTCGGTAGAAAGTGATAGTACACATCCGATTGCTAAAGCTATTGTAAACTATGCAAAAGAACAAAACATAGAACGTGTAGCTGTTACCGGTACGAAAGAATATGCCGGCTTCGGATTGGAAGCAACGATAGACGGAATACCGGTTCTGGTTGGTAATTGTCGGTTACTGTCCAAGTTTGATATATCCTTTCCGCAAGAATTATTGAAGATAACGGATACCATTGTAGTCTGTGCTGTTGGAAACCGTTATGCAGGTTATCTGTTGTTGGCTGATGCCCTGAAAGAAGACGCAAAGGTAGCTATTGACCGCTTAAAAGCTTTAAATATTGAAAACATACAGATATTATCCGGTGATAAACAGAGTATTGTTACTAACTTTGCGGAGAAGCTCGGCATATCGAAAGCCTATGGCGACTTACTGCCGGAAGGGAAAGTGAAACACTTGGAAGAGTTGCGGCAGGATGAGGCAAATCAGATTGCATTTGTCGGCGATGGAATGAATGACGCACCGGTGCTTGCTTTAAGTCACGTCGGTATTGCTATGGGAGGATTGGGCAGTGATGCGGCTATTGAGACAGCCGATGTTGTGATACAGACAGATCAGCCGTCGAAAGTAGCTGAAGCTATCAAAGTAGGAAGGCTGACACGAAGAATTATTTGGCAGAATGTATCATTGGCATTTGGAGTGAAATTGCTTGTGTTGATTTTGGGAGCCGGTGGAATCGCTACTCTTTGGGAAGCTGTCTTCGCAGACGTAGGCGTTGCGTTACTTGCTATAATGAATGCCGTCAGAATACAGAAAATGATAAAATAGGAGAAAGATGGAAGAAGATATTTATTTGGATAAGCTGGTCAGAAGAGATATCAAGCCAACTGCGATAAGGCTTTTGGTGATAAAAGAGATGATGCAGGCAGAGCGTGCAGTGTCATTGCTGGACCTCGAAACACTACTCGACACTGTTGATAAATCGACTATATCCCGTACCATTGCTCTCTTCTTGTCTCATCACCTCATACATAGCATAGACGATGGAAGCGGCTCGTTGAAGTATGCCGTTTGCGACAACTCTTGCAATTGTGTGGTGCAGGATTTACATTCGCATTTTTATTGTGAGAAATGTCATCGGACATTCTGCTTGGAAGGTACCCATATCCCGGTGATTGATTTGCCTAAAGGATTTACTTTGCATAGTATAAACTATGTGCTGAAAGGCATTTGTCCGGAGTGTTCTTCCGTGGGAATGACATTGGCAATGAAATAAAAAGACCGAAACCCGGAACGATAAAAAGATCGTCAGGTTTCGGCCTTTTGCTTTCGCTGATATTGTTTGATTAGTCAATATTGGGATTCAATGCATGCCAGTCCTTAATGGCTGGGATGATCCCCATTTCAATCACTTCGTCACGAAGTTTACATAAATGTTCGTAGCTCTTTTCCAATTCTTCCTGTTCGGCAGGAGTTCCGGCTACTTCTTTATAAGTGACGCCGTCTTTAGTGATTGAAGTTTCCATCGCCATCATGATATGGTCGAATTTGCCATTGGAAACATACGTTCCGGCAGGCCAGCGGAATGGTTGTCCCCCCATAGCTGCGGCAATCATTTCGATAGACAGATAAGCCGGGCTTTGGAAAGAAGAACGACCGCGCAGGTCGATGATATGTTTTCCACCTTGGATGACACGTACTTTCAGTGCTTCCCATTCCGTCAACGGAAGGCGGGTAGTACCGATGAAATCGGTCAGGGGTTCTCCTTTTATTTTGGTGGTAGATGCAAATACAGCCATTTGTTCTCCATGACCGCCATACGTACGGCAATTCTGAATGTCAGAAGCAGGAATATGGAAGTATCTCACCAGTTCGTTTTGCAGGCGGGTGCTATCCAGTGCGGCCAATGTAGAAACCTGTGACGGTTTCAAACCTGAATACAATAAAGTAATCAACCCGGTGATATCCGCAGGATTAAAGATAACAACGATATGTTTTACGTTCGGGCAATATTGATGAACGTCTTTTCCGAATTGAGCGGCAATCTCTGCATTTCCTTTCAACAGATCTTCGCGGGTCATACCTGCCTTACGGGCTGCCCCACCGGAAGAAACAATATAAGAAGCTCCGGTCAGCGCTTCCTTGATGTCGGAAGTATAGGTAAGGTTGACACCTTCAAAACCGCAGTGATACAGTTCTTCAGCTACTCCTTCCAAAGCAGGTGCGAATGGATCATAGAGACAAATATTCGGAGTGAGTTTCATCATCATGGCTGTTTGTGCCATGTTGGAGCCGATCATTCCGGCAGCTCCCACAATCGTAAGTTTCTCGTTGGTTAGAAATTCCATAATCTTATATGTTTAAAAGGTGAATAATTTACTCTTTCTTTTTGTCGCTACAAAGTTAACATATTAGAAAGCAAATTGTTCATTGCAAATAGTTTTGCCCGATAACGAAAAGTTATAGCTGACTGATTGAGAGATCTATTCAAAATAGATTATCTTTGTATTCTATATAATAAATAGATAAGAATATGAGCATTGAATTAGGAAAGTTCAACCAGCTTGAAGTCGTGAAAGAAGTCGATTTCGGCGTATATCTCGATGGTGGGGAAGAAGGTGAAATTTTGTTGCCTACCCGCTATGTGCCCGAGGATTGTAAGATCGGAGATTTTTTGAATGTGTTTCTTTACCTGGATATGGATGAGAGGCTGATTGCTACGACACTGACTCCGTTAGTGCAGGTCGGACAGTTTGCTTGTCTGGAAGTCTCCTGGGTAAATCAATACGGAGCTTTCCTGAACTGGGGATTGATGAAAGATCTGTTTGTGCCGTTCCGTGAGCAGAAGATGAAAATGCAGGTTGGACGGAAGTATGTGGTTCATGCGCATGTGGATGAAGAGAGTTATCGTATTGTAGCTTCGGCAAAAGTGGAACGTTATCTGTCGAAAGAAAAGCCGGAATATACTCCGGGAGCAGAGGTGAATATTCTTATCTGGCAGAAGACGGACTTAGGCTTTAAAGCAATTATAGATGACAAGTATAGCGGTTTATTGTATGAAAATGAAATATTCTGTCCGTTGGAGACAGGGATGGAGATGAAAGCTTTTGTGAAACAGGTGCGTGAAGATGGTAAGGTAGATTTGATTCTTCAGAAACCCGGTTTTGAAAAGATAGATGATTTTTCGAAAACGCTGCTAGACTATATCAAAGAGCACGGGGGACGAATCAGTTTGAATGATAAAAGTCCTGCGGAAGATATCTACGACACGTTTGGTGTCAGCAAGAAAACCTTTAAGAAAGGCGTGGGCGACTTGTATAAGAAACGTCTGATTACCTTGCACGAGGATGGCATTGTTTTGGCGGATTCCTAAACAGAATAGGGATTTCCCTACATACGAATAGAGAGAATCATTGGGGTGGGGAGTTTCCTCACCCTATTTTTGTGATATCAGATTAAAGATATAAATAATAAAAACTAGATAAGCTATGCGTAAGATTATAATAAGTTTCTGCATCCTGTTCGCTGCCCTTTCCTTAAAAGCGCAGTCTGTTAAAGGAATCCGTATCGACGGCGGAAATACTCCGATTCTTGTTTACTTGGGAGGAAACCAGATCTGTTTGCCTACTACTACCTGCTTTATAGCCAATTTGAATCCCGGACATTATACTGTTGAAGTGTTTGCTACCCGCTTTACCCGTCCGGGAGAGCGAGTATGGAAAGGAGAAAAATTGTATAAAGACTACGTTTATTTTGATGGACGGGGAGTGAAAGAGATATGGGTGGACGGACGTGATAACATGCACCCGGAAAGACCCGACCGCCCCGGCCAGGGAGAACATCGTCCGGGACAAGGAGAACACCGTCCGGGATATGGTTACAACAGGGTCATGAACGATCAGCTCTTTCAAACGTTTTATAATGAGATGAAGAAGGAGCCTTTTAAAGATGACCGTATAAAGTTGCTTAATGCTGCATTGGCCGGTTCTGATTTTACATCTGCCCAATGTCTCCAACTGACCAAACTTTATACATTCGATGATGACCGGATGGAGATTATGAAGATGATGTATCCCCGGATTGTGGATAAAGAAGCTTTCCTTTTGGTAATTAATACCTTGACATTTAGTTCCAGTAAGGAAAAGATGAAAGATTTTGTGATAGAATACGGTAGGCGTTGATACTATTAACTAAAAATGATACGGTTATGAAAAAGATACATCTTATGCTGTGTTTGGCGTTGGGAATATTGGTTAGTAGCTGTTTTACCAGCTATGTATCTACCAAACAGGTGATGGGTATACATCAGGGAATGTCTCAATCACAAGTAGAGTCCATTTTGGGAAAACCTGATTTCCGGCGTTTTGACGGTGATATGGAAGAATGGGAGTTCCATCGTGATAACGGTACGCCTGTACTCACCTCGGAGCCTATGACAATAGTCGTCCAGTTTGTAAATAGAGAAGTGGTCAGTATGGATACGTTCAGGGGGTATGGCAGACCTTCGCCGATGCATCCCGTTATGGTGCCCCCCGCTGTAAACACTACCGTGGAGGTTTATCCTAATCACGAACAGGCGGAAGAGCCTCGTTTAATGACGGACCAGGAGTTTGATGAGTTCATCAATAAGCTCAAATTCACGGTCATGAATGAAGACCAGAAGAAACTCATCAATCAGATGTTGAGAACGTATGATGTCACTTCAAATCAATGCGTGAAAATAGTGAAAGAGATTTCTTATACTCCTGACCAGGTAGAGATGATGAAGAAATTGTATCCTTATGTAAGGGATAAACGGAATTTTAATAAGGTGATCGATATTTTATTTTCTAATGCATATAAGGATGAGATGCATAAGTTTATTGAGGAATATCATCGGAATAATAAATGATAGGAGATTAAATTATGAAACGAATACTGTTTTTAGTCTTTGCTGTCGGTCTGACCGCCAATATGACCGTAATGGCTGGAATGAGCACTAGCAAGGTACGTAAGGAGACACGTTTTCTTACCGATAAGATGGCGTATGAATTGAGCTTGAGTACACAGCAATATAATGATGCGTATGAGATTAATTACGATTTTATTTATTCTGTCCGTAATATAATGGATTACGTAGCGCGTGGTTACGAATGGGCATTGGATGATTATTATGAAGCTCTGGATATCCGTAACGACGATCTTCGATGGGTATTGAGTGATGCGCAGTATCGCCGGTTTCTGGGGGCAGAGTATTTCTATCGGCCGATTTATGTAACCGGAGGGAAATGGAGTTTCAGGGTTTACGTCAATTACCCAAACCGTAGCTTGTTTTATTTCGGTGTGCCTTATCATTACCGTACTTATTGTGGAGCGCATTATCGTCCACACTTTCACCATACAAGCTACTATCGGGGAAGATATACTAATTTCAACCATTACTCTGCATCGCACCGGGTGAGAGATCAGAGAGTATATCACTCTTATCGTCGTTCGGATTTCGGCTCTGTCCGGTTTCGCCCGAATACTTCTACTCGTCCGCATAATGCACCGACACGTCCGGGTAATTCTTCCCGTCCGGGTTCATCGACAACACGGCCTGGTACGTCGACTCGTCCCCGTCCGGAATCAGGAGATAGACCTTCGACTTCTGTCAGACCGTCTACACCGTCCGGAAGTGGGAGACCGAATAAAGATGTTGTTCCTAATAGAAACGGGAATACAAATAGAGTAGAAGGGGAGCGTAATCCAGGTCGTCGCCCGGAAACAAGTTCCGGTTCTTCAAACTCTAACCGCAGACCGACAAGCGGAAGTTCAACAAGTACTGGTTCCAACCGTGAAAGTGGAAAAACAAGTAGCAGCTCAAGGGAAAGTTCAAGTAGACGAAACGATAGTAGTGGTTCCTATAATAGAAATAACAGTTCTGAAAGAAACAATAGTTCTTCCGGTCGTAGTAGCTCTAGCCGCAGTAATTCCAGTCGCAGTAGTGACCATACTTCTAGCCGTAGCAGCAGTACTACCTCTAACCGTAGTAGCGGTAGTTCGAGCTCTACTCGAAGCAGTGGTAGCTCTACCCGGAGCAATGTTTCCAGCGGACAAACAGAAAGACGTTCTTCTTCCGGAAGTACGAGAAGCAATAGCACTCAAGGCTCTTCTCGTTCCTCTGAAAGAAACAGCAATTCAAGAAGATAACCTATTCCTTTATTATTTATATCAATCTCATTGCTCCTCAGCGGAAGGAGAACTAGACTCCGGTTTTTCACCGGCTAGACTATTCCGGGCGTCGCCCGTAACTTGGATATCGGGGCGGATACTATCCGCCTCGATTTCACTTATTACTCCTTTCTGTGCAAGACGTTTTGCAATCAGCTTGTAATAACCTTCCATATTATCCTTTAATTGTCCGCTTTCTGCAAAAGAACTACGGAAATGTTTGGGTTTCGGGATGATGGAAGCCAGGAAAATACTTTCTTCCGTGGTCAGTTGCGAAGGGCGTTTCTTGAAATAGTAAGCAGAAGCTTCCTGAATACCATAAACGAGCGGTCCCCATTCTACAATATTCAGATATACTTCGTACATACGTTCTTTGGAAGTTAATCTTTCATTCTCTATCAGCCACACAATCAATGCCTCTTCCAGCTTACGCGCAAAGTTTTTGTTACGGTTCAGGAATACATTCTTTACCAGTTGCATGGTGATCGTACTTCCTCCTCGTGCAAAGCGTTTCACTTGCAGGTCGTAAATCAGTGCTTCCCGTAAGGCATCGGGCAGGAAACCGCGATGATAAAAGAATGCTCCATCTTCGCTTTGCATGACAGACATTCTTAGAATGGGGGAAATGCTGTCCAAAGGGGTAAAGTGTTTACATGAAGGACCGATAGGGAAGGTTCGTACCGGCACTCCATTCTCATAAGCTGTGTAAATGAACTCACCGGACATCTTGGAGAGTGAAGTAGCTCCGTAGCTTATGATACGGAAATCTTTTTCTTTCAATTCAGATTCCAGTTTGAGACTATCCAGTTGCGCAAAATCAATATCTAACAGAAAATGATAAGCCAGCTCGCCACTTGTCTTGATACCTTCCAGATTACTGAATAATCCTTTTGGCAGAGAACTGAACAGGTCGTCTGCCGGAAACCAGGATTTGTTGACTGCCGCAGTGAAATGCCAGTTTCCTTTTTCCTTCTCGGCACGTAAATAAGGATGGAACTGGAGTTTGTTGAAGTCAACAATGGTAGTACTGTCCAATTCAAATGAGTGTCCGTTTATATTCATCTCGTAACAGAGCTGTCCGCGATCGAGATGAATGATTTCAGGAGAGAGGGCTTTATGAAATACGTCCAGTCCGTTCACTCTCGCTTTTCCTTTGAGATAGATTTGTTTGGAAGGCCCAATTTCTTTTTTCAGGCTATACGATAAAGTATCAAAGGTTATCTTAGCACCATATCTACGTGTTATATAAGGTATGGAAACTTTTAGAGAATCAGATGAATAAAGCGTTGCTTTTAATGAGTTGTAATGTTGGTGCAGTTCACCATCGGCTATCCAATGCTGTGCTAAACTGTCTTCTTGTATGGTGATGACGGATTGAAAATGATTTTCTTTAATGATAAAAGAGGGAAGAGTGAGAGATACAAAATTATTGTCCTTTCTTTCTGTGATACAGATATTGTTTAGTTGTCCGTTTTCGGGCATAAAACCATAACATAAATTTAATATTTTGTTGATTCTTTCTGCGTAATTTGTTTGGGTGTCCGTTTGTGGCGACGTTCGAGTGAGATATTCTGGTCTCTTTCTAAAAAGGAAATCGTAGTTGGCGATGGAATCCCGCTTAGTGAATGCAAGTGTAATTCCATCTGCGGCTACATAACGTATTTTTATTTTTCTGCTTAGTAATTTCCAGAAGTTCAGTTTGACACGGGTGGATGTGAGTGTCAGTAATGTGTCCCGTTGTTCGGGTACAACAGAGAGACCTTCGAGGATGATTTCATCCAATCCATTCATTTCCAGATTATCGTAATGAATACGTAGCCCGTGAGTTTGTTCAATATGAAATGTACGTTTGTCGACTATGCTTCTTAAGAGAGCGTTGCGACTTAAATAAATACTGATGAGACAGATGAGTATACCTCCACTGGCTGACAGCAGAAGAATATGTTTCTTACTGTTCTTTTTCATCGTTTGATTTTGATAATTTATCGGGTGCAAAGGTAGACAATATTCTGTTTCGTGGTATATAAACTGTTTTTTTTATTAGTTGTTCGATTCTAAGCGTACAACTGTTCATTTTCGTACACCACTCTGTTTGTAATCTTTCTGATTATTAGCTTGTTATCTTTTTGGCACGCTCGTTGCATATCTATAGTCGCAAGCGGACAACGAAGAAAAATGAAAAAAGTTCAGAATGCTGCAACCGTTTGAGACACTTGAGCCGTCTAATAAACAGAAGAACAAAAAACTGAATGTTGAACAAATAAAAAATATACAATTATGAAAACTACAGTATTATTCAGAATGATCGTTTTAGTTGCTATGGTATTTGCGGGTATTTCTAATGCAACAGTGAAAGCACAAAACAATAACTTCATTACTAATGAAGAAAAAGTAGATGATCTCGTTGTATCGAAAGTGATTTACAGATTGGATGGTTCTCTTTATCGTCACATGAAATATGATTTTACCTATGACGATCAGAAGAGAATGGCTACCAAAGAGGCTTTCAAATGGGACGCTTCCACTGACAAATGGCTGCCGTACTTCAAGATTGATTATACTTATTCTTCTAATGAAATCACTTTGGTATACGCACGTTGGAATGACTCTCACAGAGCTTACGATGCAGCTGTTGAAAAGAGCGTGTACGAATTGAACGACGCTAATATGCCGGTAGCTTATATGAACTATAAATGGAATGATAAGTGGATTGAAGAATCCGGTGTGAATTGGGCTATGAACGTAGCTACTCCCGCAACGAATGAAGCAACTCTGCTGACCGCCAGCAGATAAAAATAAATAGGAGTTGTGAAACTCCTTCTCTCTCTTTTAATTTAACTGCATTAAAAAACGGTGGATTTCCTCATTGGATAATCCACCGTTTTGTTTATCAGATAAACTATTTTATTGATTTATATTACTTTTCGATACCTATTTAACGAGTGGCAAATACTCTTCATAACCTTCCTCTTTCATTTTCTCTTTCGGGATAAAACGAAGGGAGGCGCTATTGATGCAATAACGTAATCCGCCTTTCTCTTTCGGGCCATCTGTGAATACGTGTCCCAAATGCGCATCCCCGGTTTTACTGCGTACTTCCGTACGTATCATACCATGCGAGGTATCTTTCTTCTCTGCGATGATATCTTTTTGAATCGGTTTGGAAAAGCTAGGCCAGCCACAACCCGAATCGAACTTGTCGGTAGAGACAAACAAAGGCTCTCCGGTGGTAATATCAACATAAATACCGGGACGATGCTCATTCCAGTATTCATTGTGGAAGGCCGGTTCGGTGGCATTCTTCTGGGTTACGGCATATTGTTCTGCCGACAGTTTCTTACGGAGGGTTGAGTCATCTGGTTTTTGATACACTTTTGTTTTCGGTGCGTTGGCTTTGCGTGCCATTTCAAATAAAGCTGGATTGATATGGCAGTATCCTCCCGGATTTTTATCCAGATAGTCCTGATGATAAGTCTCTGCGGGATAGAAATTAGTCAATGGTTTCACTTCTAGGACGATAGGAGTCTTATATTGTGCAGACAATAGTTTAATAGCCTGGTTAATAACAGGAAGATCTTCTTTATTTATATAATAAATTCCGGTTCTATACTGTGTTCCCCGATCATTACCCTGACGGTTGAGGCTGGTAGGGTCAATTGTCTTGAAATACAGATCAAGCAGCAGATTTAAATCTACCGTTTTAGGATCATAAACCACCTTTACTGTTTCCGCAGCATTGGTTTTTCCTGAACAGACCTGTTCATAATTCGGATTGGCAACGTTGCTGTTGGCATATCCTACCTGAGTACTTTCTACTCCTCGAATTTGTTTCAGGAAATGTTCTGTTCCCCAGAAACATCCTCCTGCAAAATAGATTTCAGCTTGATTTTTCATTGGTTTAGCAACTCCTAAAAATGTATTACTAATCATTACGATCACTATGATGATAAAATACTTCATATCCGTTAGTTCTTTCTATAATAACGAATGAACCAACGGATATGTTTTAAGGAACTACTATAACTAAACTCAAATATATTTCTTTTTATTCAATGACTTGTCCTTTGTAGAAATCCAGAATTTTAGTCCGGAACAGATAGTCGTATTTCGCTTGCAACTTATCCGAAAGAGCTTTCGTCAGATTAAGTTTGGCTTCATTATATTCTACAAAGGTAGCTTTGCCGTTATTGAACTTTTCGCTCATCAAGCGGAAAGACTCCTCATTGGCTTTCACTGCCACTTCACTGGAGTTATACTTACTTTCAGCAGCCAGAGCATTGTACCAAGCCTGTTGAATTTCTTTATAAAGGATTTTTTTACTGTTATCCAATCTCAAAGATAAGTCTATTTGTTGTAAACGAGCGGTGCGTACCCGGTTTCGTGTAGAAAAACGATTAAAGATCGGAATGCTCAAGTTGAACCCTACATACTTATTCAGGTTGTTCTTTATCTGACTGCCGAAGCTGTTTTCAGATCTTCCGCTCACCGTATAATAATTACTACCTAAACCGGCGCTGAAGGATAATTGTGGATAGAATGCACTTTGAGCAATACGAATGCTATTAAGACTACCTTGTAAACGGTATTCTGCAGCCTTAATACTTGGTTTGTAAGCAAGCGCCTGTGTGTATATATCATCCGGTGGAGTGAGGGGGGCGAACTCTAGTTCTTCCTTAGGACTTTCAAGCACGAATCCTTCAGGCGTAGGTAATTCCAAAAGTTGGGTGAGGTCTAATAATGACAACTTGTACGTATTGTCTGATTGTACAGCAGTCATTTCGTCTTGCGCAACACGGGCTTGCGCTTCAGCCACTTCAGAAGGGGATGCTTTACCTACTCCGTGAAGTCCTTGGATACGCTTAAGCTGGTCTTTGCTTAAATCTACCTGATTATGAGCAATCTTACTTAATTCTTGGTTGAATAAAACCTGCAAATAAGCAGAAGTGACATTAATCGCAATGTCTTCTTTGGCTTTATTCAAATCTTCTATAGCGGCTTTTAAATCCAACTTGGCAAGTGAATATTGATTAGACAACTGCAAACCGGTAAATATAGGTACGTTGGTTCCCAAGCTGAAACTGGTATTGGCACTGTTAATGTCACTATACGAGTTATCTATCGGAGAAGCAGTACGTCCCCAACTCCAGTTTTGGCTGGCGCTGCCGCTCAAATTCGGAAGGCGTGCCCATTTGCTAGTGTTTACACTCACTTTATTGGCTTCAA
Organism: Bacteroides sp. 1001136B_160425_E2; assembly: GCF_015559655.1. Taxonomy (NCBI): domain Bacteria; kingdom Pseudomonadati; phylum Bacteroidota; class Bacteroidia; order Bacteroidales; family Bacteroidaceae; genus Bacteroides; species Bacteroides sp. 1001136B_160425_E2. The sequence goes on from NZ_JADMQH010000028.1 coordinate 22,226, forward strand.
CACTGTTGGCCGATTGACGAATCTCTATATTATGCTCGATGGCATAGTCAATACATTGCCGCAATGTCCATGCTTGCGGAGAGTTGTTCTGCGCTTGGATAGAAGTGATTCCGATCCCGGCAAGCAGAAGAGCTGATATGGTTTTACGAATTATTTTCATTGAATTCAATTATTTGTCTTTTTTCTCTGCACCCCTTATTTTGTCTTGTGCAGTTATTCCTTTCTTGATTTCTATCTTGATTCCATCACTCATACCGGCAGTCACCTGTGTACGCTGGAACTTTTGTTCGGGCACTGAATCTGTCATGATGTACACAAATGTAGAGTCGCCATTAAACTCAATAGTGCTTTCGGGCACTGCCAATACTTGATTTGCCCTTTGCAACACGATTTCCGCATTAGCCGAATATCCGGAACGAATCTGAACGGAATCCGGAATGGTAATCGCAGCCTTGATTTCAAACTGGTTGGCACCGTTGGTTTCTACCCCTTTCGGAGAGATATATTCCAGAATGGCGTTGAAAGTCAGATTCTGCAAAGCTCCGATTGTCAGCTTGATCGGCATTTGTTCGTGGATACGTCCCACTTCCGTTTCATCAATGTTACCACGGAAAATCATGTCGTTCATGTTGGCCACCGTAGCAATCGTGGTTCCATCATTAAACGTGTTACTCATAATCACGGAATTACCGGCTTTTACAGGTACATCCAGAATCAATCCGTCAATGGTAGAACGAATCATCGTACTACTGAACGATGCGCTGTTTTTGGTAATCCCTTCTTTTACGATTTCCAGATTATCTTTAGCCGTTTGTCTCTCTTCACGAGCCTGCTTCAAGGCTACTTCACTCTTCTCGTATTCTTCCCGGCTGATTAGTTTATCTTCGTACAACTTCTTCACGCGGGCAAAATCCGTTTCTGCCTGTGTGGTATTAATCTCTGCCAGGCGCACACGGCTTTCTGCTGAATTCAGTTGACCGAGTTCAGGGATTACTTTTACTTTGGCGATAACTTCCCCTTTCTTCACCGCTTGTCCGGCTTCTTTGTACACTTCGTCGATAATACCCGAAATCTGCGGTTTGATTAAAATTTCGTCTCTCGGTTCCACCTTTCCGGTAGCTACTGTGGTCTTTTGGAGATCAGTGATTTCCGGTTTTACTATTTCGTAAGTGATTACCTTGGGTTTAGACTTCTGATACAGGAATACGAATGTTCCGACAAGAATGATAGCAATGACTACCAATAATGTGATTTTCAGATACTTTTTCATGACTTTATTTATGATTTTATTATTTACGATTGATGATTGAAATCTCTTGCACCTCTTTATTCGTCGCGGATAGCTTCAATCGGTTTGATAGCCATAGCCCGGTAAGCAGGTGCGAGACCTGCCAACATTCCCAATGCGATCAGAAGGGCGCAAGTGCCGATTGCCAGTCCGAAGGTAACCTGAAAACGGACGTCTCCTCCGTCGGCGTTTGTTCCCATCTCTACCAGTTGCAACACCATGACGGCAAAAGAGATTCCACACATTCCTGCAATGGTGGTAAGCACCATACTTTCCGAGAGAATCTGTTGCAGGATATCTTTGGGGCGTGCGCCGATTGCCCGGCGGATACCAATTTCGGTGGTACGTTCTTTCACGGTTACCATCATAATATTAGATACGCCGATGGCACCTGCCAGCAGAGTCCCCAATCCTACCATCCAAACCAGTATGTTGATACCGGTAAACAGATTGTCTACCATCGAGAACATCGCTTCCGCATTCAGGTACATAAGTGCTTGTTTATCATTGGGAGCGATATAATGCGCAGCTTTGATAATCTGTTCCATTTCCGGTTGTACGTCGGACACTTTGATTCCATGCTTCACGGTGAAGCAGATGACATCGATCCGTCCCCCTAAGTTATACGTTTGCTGCATCGTGGTGAAAGGCAGGGTGACAGCTTCCGAAGCCCGTCCCTGTATGTTCATGTCCCCCTCGGAAGAAGACATACCGATCACCTGATAATAAATTCCGTCCACACGTATGTATTTACCGCAAGGATCCTCTCCCGGTTTGAACAGGCTTTCATAGATACGCTTTCCGATAACGCACACTTTACGCGCTTCCTGTATATCCACTTCGTTGATAAACCTGCCGTAGGCCATTTCTTGTGATTCGATGTGGAGATAGTCCGGATATAATCCTTTCACGCTGCAATCGTATTTCTTATCTTCGTATACGGCTTTGGAACCCCAACGGGCAATGGAAGGAGTAATGACCTCCACATCTTTGACTTTCGAGCGGAGACGCTCGATGTCGATAGCTTCCAGATTCCACCATCTGCCTTTGCGGAACCCTTTGTAAGCTTCACCCGTTTTCTGTGCGGCAAGGAAGCCGGAGTTGGTCGCGAATCCTTCAAAGTTCTTTTTCATCATGCCTTCCAGTCCTTGTCCGCCGCCGATCAGGGCGACAAGCATAAAGATTCCCCAGAAAACACCGAATGCAGTCAGCAGGCTTCTCGTTTTATTTCTTGTAATGGTAATGAGGATTTCCTCACAGGTATCCATGTCTATTCTCATAGTCTTAATCTGCTCTAAGTGCTTCGATTGGCCGGATGCTGACTGCTTTTCGGGCAGGGAATAATCCGGCTAACGTACCAGCTATTATTAATGTGAGTGTAGCCTGTATGGCGACTCTTATATCTACTGTCGGATTCAGGAAAACAGTTTCCGTCCACATTCCGGTATCCATTGTCTGATTGCCAAAGGCGTTATTCATCCATTCGGTCACTCCGATACCCGCCACCATACCTATATATCCGAATATCGTGGTAATGGTGACACTCTCTACGATAATCAGCCAAAGAATAGAAATCGGCTTGGCGCCCAGAGCTTTACGGATACCGAATTCACGGGTACGTTCTTTTACGGTAATCAGCATGATGTTGGAAACTCCTACAATTCCGCTCAACAGCGTGAAGATACCAATTACCCAGATAGCGATACGTAGCATGTTCGAGCCTTGCTGCTGTTGCAAGTAGTTGGTAAACCGGTTCCAAATCCAGATAGCACTATGGTCTGTCGGGTCAAAGCGATGATTGGCCCCCAGTACCTTGCGGTAATGAGTCTCAAATGCTTCATTCGCTTCTACCGTTTCCAGGTTCTTGGTAGTCATGACAAGGTTGTTCAGCTTGTCTCCTTTGTTGTAAATCGTTTGCAGGGTGGTGAAGGGGATGTAAGCGTCGCTGTCTCCGCTGTCTCCTTTATCATTATAAAGCCCTACTACCTGATAAACCACATTGCTGGCATTGACAAACTGCCCGATAGGTTCGGTATGAGTTTTATCGAAAAGAATCTCTGCGGTCTTTTTATGGAGCACAATTACTTTCCGGCGCTCTTTAATATCGATTTCATTGATGAAACGTCCTTTGAAGAGTTTCACCACTTCTACTTCCGTATGGTTGGGATATACGCCGGAAAGATTCAAACTGACGTATTCTTGTCCGAAGCTTAAATTAATACTTCCTTGCCACACAGTTGCCCCGGCTTTAATGACATGGTCCGGAAAATAATGGTCGGTGGCATCTACGTCTTTATTATCCAGTTGCACTCGTCTTCCTTCTTTCAGTCCATCGTATGATTTGCTGGTCCATCCCGGAAAAATCTTGATGGAGTTCATGGCACGTTCGGAAGCCGATTGCTCGAATGCATGGATCAATCCGTTGCCTGCGCCTAACAGGACGATCAGCATAAAGATACCCCATGCCACAGCAAATCCTGTGAGAAAAGTTCTTAGCTTGTTACGCTTGATGGTACTGTATATTTCTTGCCAAATATCAATCATTTTTTTAAGTATTAAGTGATAGGTAAGTATTAGGTATTAAGTATTAGGCTGTGCTGCGACCACATGGAATTAATACTTATTACTTCATACTTATTTCATGATCCCGTCTTTTCCGAAAGGAGAAGCGTCGTGATCGATATTATCTTCAATGCGTTCGATGATTCCGTCTTTGATATGTATAATCTTGTCTGTTTGGTTGGCAACTCCGCTTTCGTGGGTGACAACAACAATCGTCATTCCCTGTTTATGGAGATCTTTCAGAATCTGCATTACTTCCACAGACGTTTTACTGTCCAAAGCCCCCGTCGGCTCATCTGCCAGAATGATTTGCGGTTGGGTGATTAAAGCCCGTGCGATTGCCACACGTTGTTTCTGACCGCCACTCATTTCGTTGGGCATGTGATGTGCCCAGTCTTTTAAACCCAGACGGTCGAGATATTCCAAGGCAAGTGCATTTCGTTTCTTGCGGCTTATTCCTTGATAAAATAAAGGAAGTGCTACATTCTCTACGGCATCTTTAAAGGAAATCAGATTGAACGACTGGAAGATAAATCCGATCATACGGTTCCGGTATTCGGCAGCTTTGGTTTCGCTTAAGTTCTTGATGAGTACGTTATTCAGATAATAATCTCCGGTATCGTAGTTGTCGAGAATTCCCAATATATTGAGTAAAGTTGATTTCCCAGACCCGGATGCCCCCATGATGGAAACAAATTCTCCTTGTTCGATGTTGAGATTAATACCCTTAAGTACATGGAGAGGCGCTCCGTTGTTGTAGGTCTTGTTGATATTCGTTAGTTGTATCACAATTTTCTTTATTTAGTTCTTGTTTTCTGATAATTTTCTATTGTTAGACGTGCGAAAGATACGAAAAGTTGCAAATAGGTTGAACTTTTTTCAAAAAACATTTTGTAGACTCAATCTTCTTTACGTAATTTGTGTGCAGTAAACTTTGTAATTAACTAACCCTTTTAAATAAAAGTATCATGAATTCAAACATGGAAAAACCCTACGTAGTAGGTATTGACATAGGCGGAACAAATACCGTCTTTGGAATTGTAGACGCACGCGGAACTATTATTGCCAGCAGTTCAATTAAAACATCTGGTTATCCCACAGTAGAAGAATACGCTGATGAAGTGTGTAAAAGTCTGCTTCCATTGATTATTGCTAATGGTGGCGTTGATAAAATCAGAGGTATCGGTATCGGTGCCCCGAATGGTAACTATTACACGGGAACGATTGAGTTTGCTCCAAACTTGCCTTGGAAGGGAATTCTTCCGTTGGCTGCCATGTTTGAAGAGAGACTGGGTATCCCCACTGCTTTGACAAACGATGCAAATGCTGCAGCTATTGGTGAAATGACTTATGGCGCTGCCCGTGGTATGAAAGACTTTATCATGATTACACTGGGTACCGGTGTGGGTAGTGGTATTGTTATCAACGGTCAGATGGTGTATGGACATGACGGTTTTGCAGGTGAATTAGGACACGTGATCGCTCGTCGCGATGGTCGTCTTTGCGGTTGTGGCCGTAAGGGATGTCTGGAAACTTACTGTTCGGCTACCGGTGTGGCTCGCACAGCTCGCGAATTCCTTGCCGCTCGTACGGATGCTAGCCTGCTTCGTAATATTCCTGCAGAAAACATCACTTCAAAAGATGTGTATGATGCAGCTGTACAAGGAGATAAACTGGCACAGGAAATCTTCGAATTTACAGGTAATATTTTGGGTGAAGCTTTGGCAGACGCTATTGCATTCTCCAGTCCTGAGGCAATTGTATTGTTCGGTGGCTTGGCCAAGTCCGGTGACTATATAATGAAACCGATTCAGAAGGCAATTGATGATAATATCCTGAATATCTATAAAGGTAAGACGAAATTGCTTGTTTCCGAATTGAAGGATTCTGATGCTGCTGTACTGGGTGCCAGTGCATTGGCTTGGGAACTGAAAGATTTGAAAGAATAATATATCATTATTATAATAAAGGTGATGAAGCCTCGGGAGTTTATGACTTTCGGGGCTTTGTTTTATATTCTTCCTCGCTGCCAGCCTATTCAGGAAAGGGCTTTTTCTCACAGTAATGAGAATTTCTTCTCATTACTGTGAGAAAAAATACTCATTGCGATGAGTATTTTTTCTCATCATGGTGGAATGCTTTGAGAATTGTTTGCGGGAATAATAGCAATAAAAAAGGGAACTTCATTATGAAGTTCCCTTTTTTATTTCGAATCGAAAAGTTCGGCTTAGCCGTTAACTCTTTTTTCTTTGATTCTAGCTTTCTTACCAGTAAGAGCACGCAGGTAGTACAATTTAGCGCGACGAACTTTACCTACCTTGTTCACTTCGATGCTATCGATAGCCGGTGATTCGATTGGGAAAATTCTTTCTACGCCTATAGTTCCTGACATTTTACGTACAGTAAAACGTTTCTTGTCTCCGTGACCGGCGATTTTGATAACAACACCACGGTACAACTGTACACGTTCTTTGTTACCCTCGATAATACGATATGCCACTGTTACAGTGTCTCCTGCTTTGAAGCTCGGGTGCTGTTTTCCGGTAGCAAATGCTTCTTCTGCAATTTTAATTAAATCCATTGTTGTTATTATTAAATTGTTTCATCGTTACAACGCAACATACCAAGTATCTCTTCTCTTGACAGCGATTGCGCGAAAGCGGTGCAAAGTAACGAATTATTTGCCAGATAGCCAAATGTTTTTGTATATTTGTGGCATATCTAAAAATAGCGAACATGAAACAGACTTATGTAAAGTATCTGATGGTGGCGGCGTTTGCAGGAGGTTTCCTGTTCACTTCCTGCCGGACCGCACGCGAGACTACGGCACAGTATGAAGTAACCAAAGTAGAGGGTAGCATGATAACGATTGATTCTGTTTGGGACACCAATCCCAACGTGAAAGCTACCGAAATCTTAAAACCTTATAAGGAAAAGGTGGATGCGATGATGTATGAAGTCATTGGCACCAGTGCGATGAAAATGGATAAAGGAGTTCCTGAAAGCTTGCTATCCGACCTTGTCGCGGGTGTTCTACAGCAAGCGGCAACCCAGGTATTGGGGAAACCGGCCGATATGGGATTGGTAAATATGGGCGGCTTGCGTAGTATCTTGCCCGAAGGAGATATCACGGTAGGAGATGTTTTTGAAATTCTTCCTTTCGAGAACTCCCTTTGTGTATTGACTATGAAAGGGACGGACTTGAGACATCTTTGTGAAGCAATAGCGTCTCTGCATGGCGAAGGAGTGAGCGGTGTCCGTCTTGAAATCACAAAAGACGGAAAGCTGCTGAACGCATTTATTGCCGGAAAACCGCTAAAAGATGACCAGCTTTACACAGTGGCTACTATCGACTATCTGGCAGACGGAAACGGACGAATGGATGCTTTCCTGCAGGCAGAAAAGAGAGTATGCCCCGAAAATGCTACCTTACGCGGACTATTTCTTGATTATGTACGCAAACAAACAGCCGAAGGCAAAGTGATTACCTCCAAACTAGACGGACGTATTACGATAAAATAAAAAAAGGAGAATCTAAAAATATTGAATATGAAAAGATTTCAGATATTATTCCTGCTATGTCTTGCATTGAGTTTCACTTTTTCAATCTTTGCGCAGGATACCAAAGAAGTTATCATTTTACAAACAAGCGATGTGCATAGCCGTATCGAACCTATCAATCAGAAGGGCGACGGATATTATAACAAAGGTGGTTTTGTCCGTCGGGCTGCTTTTCTCGAACAGTTCCGCAAAGAGCATAAGAATGTATTGCTTTTCGATTGCGGAGATATTTCCCAGGGGACACCTTATTATAATATGTTCCGCGGAGAAGTGGAAGTCAAACTGATGAATGAAATGGGCTATGACGCAATGACGATCGGTAACCATGAGTTTGATTTCGATGTGGATAATATGGCCCGCATTTTCAAGATGGCTGATTTTCCGGTCGTTTGTGCCAACTATAATCTGGATGCTACGGCATTAAAAGATATAGTCAAGCCCTACGTCGTTCTGGAGAAATATGGCTTGAGAATCGGCGTGTTCGGTCTCGGAACCCAGCCGGAAGGAATGATTCAGGCCAATAAATGCGAAGGAGTCGTTTATGAAGACCCGATCCGTGTATCCAACGAAATAGCTACCTTGTTGAAAGAGGAAGAAGGTTGTGATCTGGTCGTATGCCTGTCTCATCTGGGCATCCAGATGGATGAACAGCTGGTTGCCGGCACGCACAATATCGACGTGATTCTGGGTGGACACTCCCATACATTTATGGAAGGCCCCAAAACATACTTGAATATGGACGGAAAGGAGGTGCCTGTCATGCACACAGGAAAAAATGGTGTTCGTGTAGGCCGTCTCGATTTGACATTGAAACATAAATGAAGATAATTCCCTCAATAGTAACGCTTTTATTCCTTATCGCGGTCGGTACAGTTTCGAGTCCGGCGCAGAATGCTACAACCGTTGAACCTCTGCTGGTGTACAAAGCCCTTCAAGACAAGGACTGTCAGCACTGGGTTGATTCGGTTATGGATAAACTTTCCTTTAAAGAAAAGGTAGGTCAGTTGTTCATCTATACCATTGCTCCGGTAGACACCAAACGAAACTTGGAACTGCTGCGCGAAGTCATCGACACTTATAAAGTAGGCGGCCTTCTCTTTTCCGGAGGGAAGATGCAAAACCAGGTCGAACTGACGAACCGGGCGCAGCGACAAGCCAAAGTCCCTTTGATGATTACCTTTGATGGAGAATGGGGATTGGCCATGCGTCTGCGTGGTACGCCTGTCTTCCCGCGAAATATGGTGCTGGGATGTATCCGCGACAACCGGCTGCTTTATGAGTATGGACGTGAAGTTGCCCGTCAATGCCGGCAGATTGGAGTACAGGTAAACTTCGCTCCGGTGGCGGACGTGAATATAAACCCTAAAAATCCCGTCATCAATACCCGTTCTTTTGGAGAAGATCCTATCCAAGTGGCTGATAAGGTAATCGCTTATGCTTCCGGTTTGGAAGGTGGAGGGGTGTTATCTGTGTGCAAACACTTTCCCGGACACGGAGATACCGATGTCGATTCGCATAAAGCGCTTCCGGTACTTCCTTTCACTCGCGAGCGTCTGGATAGTGTGGAGCTTTATCCGTTTAAAGAGGCCATCCGTGCCGGACTGGGCGGTATGATGGTAGGCCATTTGCAAGTGCCGGTGATTGAACCTATTGGCGGACTTCCGTCTTCCTTGTCCCGCAATGTCGTGTATGATTTGCTGACCGATGAACTAGCGTTCAAAGGCCTGATATTTACCGACGCACTTGCCATGAAAGGCGTGGCAGGAAATGGAAATGTCAGTTTGCAAGCTTTGAAAGCAGGTAATGACATGGTACTGTCTCCCCGGAACCTAAAGGAAGAGATACCAGCCGTACTGGAAGCTGTTGAAAAAGGGGAACTAAGCCGTGAAGAGATTGAAAGCAAATGCCGCAAAGTCTTGACTTATAAATATGTGTTGGGACTTAAGAAGAAATCGTATGTACAATTATCCGGTTTGGAACAACGCATTAACAGTCCGCAGACACGTGACTTGGTTCGCCGGTTGAATCTAGCGGCAATAACCGTTTTGAACAATAAGAATCATATCCTCCCCCTACATACAGACAAGGAGCAGGCGATTGCACTGCTCGAAGTGGGAGATCCCGGAGAAACCGATGTATTGGCCAAACAACTTTCCCGTTATACATCTTTGGTACGTTTTCCCCTTCGCGCCAATCAGACAGAAGAGGAAAATCAACGGTTGCGTGATTCTCTGTCTACCTATAAACGAATCATTGTAGCCATTAGCGAACAGCGGTTGGCTTCTTATCAGCCTTTCTTTGCGAAGTTTGCTCCTCAAAGTCCGGCTATTTATCTGTTTTTTACTCCGGGGAAGATGATGTTGCAGATTCAGCGGGCCGTGTCTCATGCTTCGGCAGTCGTGTTGGGGCACAGTTATAATGGAGACGTGCAGCGTCAGGTAGCAGATGTGTTATTTGCCAAGGCATCCGCAGACGGACAGTTGTCGGCAAGCTTGGGAGAACTGTTTCCAACGGGAGCAGGAGTGACCATTACCCCCAAGACGCCATTGCATTTCGTGCCGGAAGAATACGGGCTTTCTTCTACTCATCTAAAGCGCATCGATTCCATCGCATTAGACGGTATTCGCCAGGGAGCTTATCCCGGTTGTCAGGTGGTAGTGTTGAAAAACGGCCATGTCATGTTCGACAAGTCTTTCGGCACTTATACGGGCAAAGGAAGTCCGCGTGTCGAATCTACGAATATCTACGATCTGGCTTCCCTCTCGAAGACGACGGGCACTTTGCTTGCCATCATGAAACTCTACGATAAGGGACGTTTCAATCTGACAGATAAGATTTCGGATCATTTGCCGTTTTTGCAACATACCGATAAGAAAGATATAACGATTCAGGAAATCCTGTATCATCAGTCCGGTTTACCTTCTTGGATTCCTTTCTACCAAGAAGCCATCGATAAAGATAGTTATGACGGAAGATTGTTCAGCGCACGCAAAGACGCTCATCATCCGTTACAGTTGGGAACGGCTTCATGGGCGAATCCGAAATTCAAATTCAAAAGTGAATACGTCTCTCCCGTCAAGACCGGTGATTACACTGTTCAAATCTGCGATAGCTTGTGGCTAAACCGCTCCTTCCGGAAGGTGATAGAAGAGAAAATAGCAGAAGCTCCGTTAAAGCAGAAACGCTATGTATATAGTGATGTCGGATTCATTCTGTTGGGGATGTTGGTAGAACAACTGGCCGGTATGCCTATGGAAGCCTATTTGCAACGTGAGTTTTACGGACCGATGGGGTTGGAGCATACGGGCTACTTGCCTTTACGCCGTTTTGCCAAATCGGAAATTGTCCCTTCCAACAAAGACCGTTTCTTGCGTAAAGAGACTTTGCAGGGATTTGTGCATGATGAGGCTTCCGCTTTCTTTGGCGGGTTGGCCGGAAATGCCGGACTTTTCTCTACTGCCCGTGATGTAGCCCGTGTTTATCAGATGTTGCTGAATGGAGGAGAAATAGACGGTCAACGCTATCTAAGCAAAGAAACCTGTCAGCTGTTTACTACTGAAACCTCAAAAATCAGCCGACGTGGCTTGGGCTTTGACAAACCGGATGCTGATGATCCGAAGAAAGGAAATTGTGCTCCTGCCGCACCTGCCGAAGTGTACGGTCATACCGGCTTTACCGGTACATGCGCATGGGTAGACCCGGTCAATGAACTGGTCTATGTATTTCTTAGCAACCGGATTTATCCGGATGTAACAAATCGCAAGCTGAATCAACTGCACATTCGTGAGCGAATACAAGGAGCTATTTATGATGCGATGAAAAAGAAATAATGATTCCGGACTGGATGGGATGTCAAATGAAATGCCCTTCTACTTGCAAAAGTAGAAGGGCATTCTTTGTATTATTAACGTAATATTCTGATAGTTGCAGTTCTTTTTAGAAGGATACACCCAAGCGGAAGCCGAAGTTGCTCAATCCATCTACACTGTAATGCAGTACGTCAGCCTTGTTGGTACCATAGCTGTAGTACAAAGCAAAGTGCAAGCCCGGTCCGTAAACCCATGGGAATACATTGATACCTACTTCAGGAGAAGCGTAGAATCCCCAACTGTTTTCTCTTGCTTCCAGCATGCTGAAATTAGAACGGATTTTAGCATATTCAGCACCTAATTTAGCACTGACGTATGGTTGAAAAGATCCACCACGATTCCACTGGTAACGTGCGGCAGCACCGAAAGGCAATTGGAAAATGGTATGTTGCTGATCGGTAGTCACTTCACCGGCGCCCATCTGGAAGGTTTCGCGACCTACATATTCGTGGTTACTGTGATAGTTGAGGAAAAGACCCAAGCCGATGTTAGGAGTCACGAAATAACCACCTTCGAAGTTCATACCCCAACCGCTTGCTTTATCTGCAAAATGATTACTTAGCGGAGCATTGAACTGCCAGTCGATATTCGCATATCCATTGTCCGATAGCTGTGCCTTAGCCGGCATGGCGAAGGCGATGGCAATAGCCGCTAAGGCTACTACCTTGAAGTATATATTTTTTCTTGTTTTCATAACAGTTGTAGTTGTTTATTTGTTAGTAAGATAAGGTGACTGAGTAAAGGATTGGTTGACAGCTTCTACTGCAAGAGTACGGTTGACAGCTTTGGAACCAGTCTCAAATCCGGTCAGATAACTTGTCCATACAACAGGCAGTTTTTTGTTGTCGCCTTGTTCAGCTTTCAAGTTTACCATTTCCGTCAGGAAGGAATTGGTACTATAACTATAAGTTACAGCATACGGGTAGTACCATCCACCACCCCAGTTGCCACCCCAGTAGCCAGGGCCCCAATATCCGGGATAACCCCACCACCATTCAGGTTGTGTGTAGCTGGTGAAATAATAAGTACTTGCGATGTAGCTTACCTGAATACCAAGATCTGCGCTTTCCTGGTCAGGTGCTGCTGCGTAACCTCTAGCTTCCATATTGTCTGTATAAGCTGCCAGAATTTGTTCTGCGCCTTCACCTTCGAGATATTCCGGTTCTTTACTGTCACTGATAACCAGAATCTGGGGTGCCAGATAGAATGTAGGAACTTTGAAATCGGCTTTCTTGTCGTAGTTAGTGTATACCAGATAATTGTCATCCAGCTTACCCATGTCCGGGTCTTTTTCACATGAAGCGAGTGCAAAGACCGCCAATAAAATAGGAATTAATTTCTTCATATCTTTTATAATGTTTAGGTTATATAAAAATCACGCCCAGGTACCTTGGGCTTTTGATACAAACAACAAGAAAGGTGGAAAAAGGTTCGCGTGGAAATTTCTTTTGCCGGAAAATTAACATATTTCTTTGGCCCGGCGGAAAGAAAAACGGTGAGTGCTCTGCCCTATTATCAGGGAGTTTGCTCACCGTTTATTATTTACAGATATTTATTTGAAAAAATCCGTTTATTAAAACAGAGGTTTTAGTAGATCCGGTATTTCTACCTTATCAAGTTCCAGTTCAGTTACCCGTTGTTTACCCAATTGAGTCAGATGGAAATACATCTGTCTCCGGTCTTCACTTCCGAGTGATCGGACGATCAGTCCTTTTTCCTCCAGTATTCGCAGCATTTTAGATGTGTGTGAGGGGCTTAGTTCGGTTTGCTTGGACAGGTTGGTAGCCGTCACTTTGTCCGAAGCCTCTTTGAGGGCACACAATATCATTGCTTCATTGAGCGATATCTGGTACATTTTTTCAAATGCTGTTTCAAAGTTACCTATTGCTTTGAATACATCACGCATTGCACATATTGTTTTCATACATTATTTAAATATTTCATTCGTTCATTTTTTAAATAAATAGATTAACGTTTGCGTTATCCGCCCGTTCCATATACGTTGCTACGCCGCCAATGGTCACCTCGTCCAGGAGTTCTTCTTGTTTGACTCCCATCACGTCCATTGACATCTGGCAAGCAATAAATTCCACACCGTTTTCCAGCGCTTGCTGGCGCAGGGATTCCAGTGAATCAATCCCTTTTTTGTTCATGATATACCGCATCATTTTTCCGCCTATTCCGCCCATACTCATCTTAGAAAGTTTCAGCTTTTTGGAGCTGGAAGGCAGCATCATGCCAAACATTTTTCCGAAAATATCCTTTTCGGTTTCCGGTTTGTGCAACTTCTTGATGACGTTCAGTCCCCAGAACGTAAAGAAGATGGTGACTTTTTGTCCCGTAGCAGCTGCGCCATTTGCGAGCACAAAGGTAGCTAAAGCTTTATCTAAATCATCACTAAACATGATGAATGTTTTTCCTTTGCCCTCACATGAAGTAACAATATTGCATGATTTTGGTTCTCCTTTTTCTATGACAACAATAGATTTTCCTCCGGAGCTGTCTCTCGAAATCAGTTGATTGCCCGTTGAACTGCACCATGCGGCAGCGTCACGCGGAAATCCTGGATCGGTTGAGGTGATTTCCACCCGTTCGCCTGACGCCAGTGTATCCATTGTTTTTTTCATTTTCAAAATCGGGCCGGGACATTGTAATCCGCAGGCGTCTACCCGAACTGTTTTAGCGGGGCTTACAGGGGTGTCTGCGGTGACGGCAGCAGCGGCAGTAACCGTGGTATCTGAAACCTTAGCAGCCGCAGGTTGCCCAACTTGGGGACTACCTCCCTGTTGTTCGGGTGATTCGTCTATTTCATTTCCATTTTCTTCGCGTATGATAATCGGAGCAGTGGCAGCCCGGTAAGTTTTCAGCCCTCCCGAGAGATTACGCACCTTGTTAAATCCATGTTGAGTCAATATCCGGTAAGCAAGATACCCTCGTAGCCCGACAGCGCAAAAGGTATAAATCATTTTATCTTTCGGCAGTTCGGCCAGCCGGTCACGAAGCTCATCCAGCGGAATATTCACGGCACCCGGTAAGCTGCCTAAAGAATATTCGTCCGGGGTGCGGACATCCAGCAGGAACTTATTTTCCATTTCAATGTCCCGCAACTCTCTCCAATATACCGGATTGGTTTTGCCGGTAATGATGTCTTCCGCTACATATCCTGCCAGTGCTACCGGATCTTTGGCCGAAGAGAACGGAGGAGCGTACGCTTGTTCCACTTTCATCAGGTCGTAGATCGTTCCCTCGTGTTTGATGACAAGCGCGAGTTCGTCAATCCGTTTGTCCACTCCGTCGTAACCGACGATTTGCCCGCCGTACAATCTTCCTGTCTTTTTATCGAAAGTGATCTTGATACTCATTGGCATGGCATCCGGATAGTAGCCGGCATGAGAGGCGGGATGGATGGTAGACGACATATAGTCTATCTCTTCCTGGCGCAGGCGCTTGCCGGGTAAACCGGTTGAAGCAACGGTCATGTCGAAAACTTTTGCGATTGAAGTGCCGATAGAACCCTCGTAAGGTGTTTTTGCCCCGAGAACGTTGTCTGCAACGATGCGTCCCTGACGGTTGGCAGGTCCGGCAAGATAGTTGAGCCAGGGTTTTCCGGTGATCGGATGGCGGAACTCGATTGCGTCACCGATAGCATAAATCGATTCATCAGACGTTTGCAGGTAATCATTCACGGCAATACCTCCTGCAGGGCCGATAGTCAGTTCGGCAGCTCGTGCCAGACTGGTTTCCGGGCGTACTCCGATCGACAGGATAACAATATCGGCAGAAATGGACTGACCATTTTTGAACGTTACTTTCAACCCTTTTCCCTCCCGGCTAAAAGAGGCGACAGCTTGTTCCAGATAAAGATTGACTCCTTTATCCATCAAGTGCTGGTGGACGAGCGATGCCATCGAGAAGTCTATAGGAGCCATCACTTGATTGCCCATTTCCACAATCGACACTTTCGCTCCCTGTGTATGTAAGTTTTCCGCCATTTCCAGACCAATAAATCCGGCTCCTACGATAACGGCTTTTCGCGGAGCGTGGCTCTTGATATATTCTTTGATCCGATCCGTGTCGGTAACATTCCTTAGCGTGAAGATTCCGCTAAGGTCGATTCCCGGAAGGGGAGGACGTACCGGGGAAGCTCCGGTGGAGATGACTAATTTATCGTAGCTCTCCTCATAAGTGTCTTCACTGCTTTGCCGGATGGTCACTGTCTTTCTTTTCCGGTCAATGAAAATCGCTTCATTTTCTGTACGTACATCCACGCGGAAGCGTGTAGAGAAGGCTTCGGGCGTTTGCACGAACAATTTATCCCGTTCCTCTATCACTCCTCCTATATAATAAGGAAGGCCGCAATTGGCGTATGATATATACTTTCCTTTTTCCAAAAGGATAATTTCTGCTGTTTCATCTACTCGTCTGATTCGGGCAGCAGTGGTGGCTCCTCCTGCAACTCCCCCAATAATAATTATTTTCATCTGTTTATAGTGTAAATAGTTTCCTATGGAAATAACAAACTGTATGGAAGAAATGTTCATGGATTCAGATAAAAAAACTATATTTGCGCACCCTGTTTTTCATTCTTCTATATTAATGTAGACAAATTGTATGAATAAAATTCTTATTATTGACGATGAAGTTCAGATTCGCAGCCTTTTAGCTCGTATGCTGGAACTTGAGGGTTATGAAGTGTGTCAGGCAGGTGATTGCAAAACTGCTGTCAGACAACTGGAAATTCAATCGCCCGACGTAGCTTTATGCGATGTTTTTCTTCCTGATGGAAACGGAGTGGATCTAGTTTTGAATATCAAAAAAATAGCTCCCAATGTAGAAGTGATTCTTCTTACTGCCCACGGCAATATCCCCGACGGAGTGCAGGCTATCAAAAACGGTGCATTTGATTATATAACGAAAGGAGATGATAATAACAAGATTATCCCTCTCATTAGTCGTGCCGTAGAGAAAGCAAAAATGAATGTCCGTTTGGAAAAACTAGAAAAGAAAGTCGGGCAGATGTATTCGTTCGATTCTATCCTGGGGGAGTCAAAAGTGCTGAAAGAGTCGGTATCTTTGGCGCAGAAGGTGTCTGTGACAGATGTTCCCGTATTGCTGACGGGGGAAACCGGAACGGGCAAGGAAGTCTTCGCGCAAGCTATACATTATAGTAGTAAGCGGAGCAAACAGAATTTTGTGGCAGTCAACTGTTCGTCTTTCAGCAAAGAACTGCTCGAAAGCGAGATGTTCGGACATAAGGCTGGTTCGTTTACCGGTGCGTTGAAAGATAAGAAAGGGCTTTTTGAAGAGGCCAATAACGGAACGATCTTTCTGGATGAAATCGGGGAGATGGCTTTCGAATTGCAGGCAAAGTTACTGCGTATCCTCGAAACAGGAGAATATATAAAGATAGGTGATACCAAGCCGACACGGGTAAATGTGCGTATCATCGCTGCCACTAACCGCAATTTGCAAGAGGAGATCAAAGCCGGACATTTCCGTGAGGACTTGTTTTATCGTCTTTCGGTTTTTCAGGTGCATCTTCCTTCGCTTCGCGAACGTACCGGTGATATCAGGATTCTTGCGACTGCTTTCGTCAAAAGTTTCTCTGAAAAGCTCTCGTATGCCGTCAATGAGATGACCCCTGCTTTTCTGGAAGCACTGGAACAACAGCCGTGGAAAGGGAATATCCGTGAGTTGAGAAACGTGATTGAGCGTAGCCTGATTGTTTGCGAAGGTGGGCGACTGGATATTTGCGACCTTCCTTTGGAAATCCAGAACACTCATTATGAATGTTCGGACGATAGTACAGGTGGTTTTGAACTGGCTGCAATGGAGCGCAGGCATATTGCGCGTGTGTTGGAATATACGAAAGGGAATAAAACGGAAGCTGCCCGCTTGTTGAAAATCGGACTTACTACGCTGTATCGAAAGATAGAGGAATATAAAATCTGAATATATTTTTCTTATAAGGTGGCCGATCCTTATAAAGTGGTTGACTAAAAAGAAACAACTCTTTACCACCCTCTATATGGGGATGAAGTACATCTCAAAAGTTGGAAACAAGACTTTTGAGATGCACTTTATTTGAATCAGGCCGCGCACTGGTTTTCGAGAAATTGTTTGGATAGCGAACTGATTAGTTTATTTTTATATGTGCTGTGCACGGATAGTGTGAAACAATGATCGCTTCCCCCATAAGAAATGAGAGATATAGGGATGTCTTTGATGGTATCCATAATATGGCTTTCTACTTGGGTACGTTCCCAATGAAGTGAGCCGATGATGTGTATTACAGACATGTTTTCATCCGCAATCATTTCGGCATATTTATATAGTTCCTTTTGGATGATTCGTAACGTGTCCCGACTGGCTGTCAATATCATTGAAACGGATACATTGGATGAGGCCATTGAGATGACATTAATTTGATATTTGTTGATAACTTCCAATATTTTACCTATAAACAAATAGCCGGGCAATACATTCAATGGGGTGAAACGCACAAAAGTAACCGAATCCTGTGAGAGAATGGCTTTGACACTGTTTCCTGCGTCATGAGAAGAGATATAGAGCCGTTCCGTTGTCAGGTCGTGCGGGTCGGTCAGGCGGATAACTATGTTGGAGCGTGCCGCAAGGGTGACGCAGTCTGCATAGAGCAGATGTACTCCGCTGTTAATCAGTTGTTCTGCTTCTGCATAAGTAAGAGAATGTTGCTCCCTCCGGCAGTTCCGGTTTGCATAAATATGGTTGATGGGAGTAGATAAAAGTATTTCGTCGGCTTTGAACAGGGCGGCAAGCACTGTGGCATAGTAATCATTACGTTGTTCGTTCATGAAGTCTATTTCACCATACACGTTTCTGCAAATGGAAAGTGGGGCGATAAAAATATCTACATTCCGGTTTTCGTCGATATATGATTGGATAGATTCCTGGATATATGGAATGTCCGGTTTTCTTTCCAGGTTGAGCTGCATAAATTTGCCGGTATCTAAAGTCCGGGCCCGAAGTCCTTGTTGACGTAAGCAATAAGTAAGTAAATCGCCGGATAATCCGTATACCTTGGCTTTTATCATTTTATCAATCAGGAAATCTGCTTTGTCCTCCACAAGTATATGTATTTTCTTTATGCATTCTTGAATCCGGGTTTTCATTTCCTGATTGAGTTGCGGATCTGTGAGTAGATGATTGGCAAGGGTGCAGCAATACTCCCCGATGATATTGACTGTGGCATGGGAAACTTCATCTTCTTCGTGAAACCAACTGGCGGAAATAGACTGTAACCATTCCTGCAATGGTGTCAATGTAGGAACTACAGCTACATAAGGATGTTCGTTTTGAATACAATTGATTACCTGTCTTATTTCATCTTCATCTTTTATTTTCTCGAATTTGCAAATTTTCATTGTTATCTGGTTATTTATTGGTTACTACTCTTTTCAAAATGATATGCTTTTTTCAAAAGAGAAAGATATCTTATCATCATTCTTTTTACTTTCGAAATATGTATATCTTTATAAATCAATTTATTAATATCGTAATTGATGCTTCTGATGCATTTCCTTACTATAAGTAATCTGCCAATACCATACCACATTGGGATATGAAAATAAGATTTCTTATCTTTGTTGCGTAATTGATTGAGAAACCAGTAATATTCATCCATTTATGAAACTCTGTATCTAGCTACGCTCAACGAATAGCATCATTTCTAATAAGGCTATTCAGCTATCTGACAGGCAACTACTCGTCTGTCAAAGAGTTTTATATCCATTTTTATAAACTTGCGAAACTGTGTACTGCCATGGGAATGTGGTATGCCGTATCGTGTTATTTTTAAGTTGAGCAATGAATTATACATATAAGCAAATATGGCTCATTAACTTTCCTGTGATGATGAGCATTCTGATGGAACAATTAATCAATATTACCGACGCTGTTTTTCTGGGGCACGTGGGAGAGGTAGAACTGGGAGCTTCCGCACTTGCCGGAATCTATTATTTGGCTGTTTATATGTTGGGCTTCGGATTCAGCATCGGGATGCAGGTGATGATTGCCCGGAGAAATGGGGAACGGCAGTATAAAGAGACAGGACGCACTTTTTTTCAAGGGTTATACTTTCTGTCGGGAATGGCAATCATTCTTTGCCTGTTGCTCCATTGGGCTTCTCCCTTGATCCTGTGTCAATTGATTACTTCCGACGAAATCTACCAGGCGGTGATTCAGTATCTGGATTGGCGTAGTTTCGGGCTGTTGTTCTCATTCCCTTTTTTAGCTTTCCGCTCTTTCCTGGTAGGGATCACAACCACCAAAGCACTGTCCGGAGCTGCTGCTACGGCTGTTTGCATCAATATTCCTTTCAACTATTTACTGATATTCAAATTGAATCTGGGCATATCCGGAGCGGCTATGGCTTCTTCTTTAGCAGAGTTTGGAGCTTTTGCCATACTCCTATTATATATGTGGGTGAAGATAGATAAAGTGAAATATGGATTGAAGGTCGTCTACGATGGGAAGTTGTTGATGAAGCTATTGCGATTGTCTGTATGGAGCATGCTTCATGCTTTTATCAGCGTTGCTCCCTGGTTTTTGTTCTTTGTTGCTATCGAACATCTGGGAAAGACGGAACTTGCCATTTCCAATATAACCCGTAGTGTTTCTACTGTCTTTTTTGTAATAGTCAATTCTTTTGCGTCCACCACGGGCTCATTGGTCAGTAATTTGATAGGAGCGGGAGAAGGCAAAGAACTTTTTCCCGTTTGCCGTAAAGTTCTTAGGCTGGGGTATGTCGTGGGGCTTCCATTGATAGGTATAGCTCTTTGGGGTAACCAATGGATTATCGGATTTTATACGAATAATGAGGAGCTGGTGAGACTGGCTTTTTATCCTTTTATAGTCATGCTGTTGAATTATGCTTTTGCATTGCCCGGATATGTTTATGTCAACGCTGTTACCGGTATGGGAAAGACGAGACTCGCTTTTGTCTTTCAATTAAGCACTATTTTGATATATTTGGTTTATTTGTATCTGTTGAGTGGATATTTTCATGCTTCCCTGACTGTGTTTATGGCAGCGGAATATTTGTTTGTTATTCTCTTGGGGATGCAATCTATCATTTACTTAAAGAGGAAATCCAACTAGAATATGTATTTTTGTACTCTCAATACTTGATACTTTCTCGAAATGACTGAAGATATAAAGAATAAACTTTTAATGTGTGCGGAGATGTATCACTGCGCAGACTTTATACAAAGTGATCCGGTGCAGTTTCCCCATCGTTACACGCTGAAACAGGATATCGAAGTCAGCGGTTTGCTGACGGCAATTATGAG
This sequence comes from Bacteroides sp. 1001136B_160425_E2, assembly GCF_015559655.1. NCBI lineage: Bacteria > Pseudomonadati > Bacteroidota > Bacteroidia > Bacteroidales > Bacteroidaceae > Bacteroides > Bacteroides sp. 1001136B_160425_E2. The sequence goes on from NZ_JADMQH010000028.1 coordinate 42,835, forward strand.
TTTTGGCAATCGCAAACAGATTTTGAAGAAAGCGGACGAATTGCACGGGCTAATGGGAGATTCGCCTTATCAGTATGTATTGTCCCGTCAGTGGGAGAAAGATTTCCCATCAGGGGCAACCGGTAGTTTTTATCGGATGCTGTCACATGCTGATTTCTATGGATATTTCCGGCGATTATACATTGCTTATACACAGTTTGAAAGTCTGGAAGAAGCCTTGAAAACATACCCTGGAATACCGATGGAAAAGCTATGTGCATTTCTTGAAGTCTCTGCCAAAAGTCCTCAAAAGAAACTTAATATGTTTTTGCGTTGGATGATTCGCAGGGACTCGGCGGTCGATTTGGGTATTTGGGAGAGTTTTGATCGCAGGGATTTGATTGTTCCCTTAGATACACACGTCTGTCGGGTAGCCCATTATTTCAAGCTGACAGATGCGGAAACCTTTTCTTTGAAAAATGCCCGTCAGATAACGGCAGCATTGGCTGAGGTCTTCCCGGATGATCCATGTCTGGGCGATTTTGCCTTGTTCGGATTAGGGGTGAATGGGGAAATTTAAATAGATAACCTAATAGTACTGATTTTTCCGGCTATTATTAAAAATACAGTGTTTTTCTTAAGTTATTTCGATTATAACCGGAAAAGTCGATATTAAACCAACTTTATTCGATTATAATCGAAAAACTGGAGAACTGTTAGGACGTTGTTATCTTGTTTGTGAAATCCCTCCAACCATTTGCGTTTTTATATTTTTCCACAGATTCGGCAGGAACACGAATGACGGTAATATCATCCGGAAATCCGTACCATACTTTTTCAAATACCTGCGGAGGTGTTATCCCTTCTACCTTTACTTCTTTAATACCTGTATTATTGAAAGCCGAAAAATTAATCTGTGTGACGTTTGCCGGAATGGTTAATTGGGTCACTTTCCTATTACCACCCAGTAGTCCCTGTCCCAATATCCGGATACTTTCAGGTATTTCGAAGCGAGCCAATTTCGGACATCCTTCAAGACAGTAGGGGTGAATCATAGCTTCGGGATCATCATTGAAAGCACTCCCGTAGGTGGTCACTTCCGCCAATTCCGGACAGTAATAAAAGGCTCTTTGCGCTATGGTTGTAACACCATTCGGTAACTTCACGGTTGTAATGCCACTTTCCCGGAATGCTTCCAATCCGATTGTTTTTACATTTTCCGGAATCTCAATCGTTTTCAGTTGAGATGTCTTAAGGAATGCCTGTGCTCCGATTTCTTTCAGTGTCGAAGGCAGCAGCACTTCTTCAACGCCCGCATATACAAAAGTGCTAGCGGGAAGTTTGGCAAGCTTAGTTTGGCTTAAATCTACTTTTTTCAGGTCATGACAATAATAGAATATGTTTTCCTCCATCTGTTCCAGGCTTGATGGAAATACTATTTCCTGAATGGTTGAATTGAAGAAAGCCATATCTCCAATCGATTTTAGTCCTTCATTGAGTACTGCCTTTGCTATTTGGCTGTTGCTGAAGGCAGCTTTCGGGATTGATTTCACGCTATTGGGAAGTCTGATTTCATTATATCCTTTCAATACTTCCGTCAATACTCCGTTTTCTACACGGACGGGTGAAACCTGAACAGAAAAGCTTTTCTGTTTTCCTTCCAGTGTGATGGTTACTTCTTGTTTATCGACAGGCGTGGATGAAGAGAAACCACTGATCTGTTTCAGGGTAATTTTTACAGGCCGTTGTTTCCCGTCATCATATTTGCCTGTCACGTTAAGGCCGGTTAAGTCTATATTTTCTCCTAATGCATAAATCGTTTTTGAGGGTAACTGTTCGATGGAGAAATCTTCCAGTAAGGCTCCTGTGGGAGCGGATGGTTGTTGCTCCAAAGGCGAATCTTTTTTGTACTCGTCATTTTCAGTGCTGCAACTTAGTAATATAAGTGTTATAGCCATTTGCAGGCAAAGTGCTGTAATGCTATGAAGTCTGGTTTGTTTCATGTGATAAAAGTTTAGTTAGGGAATTGGGTTAAACGTATTTCTATTTTTATGATTTTTCCGGCTTCTACGGTCTTGCCGGCAGACCATATCTGGTAGTTGGCGGGGCCACCTCCTTCTTGTACCACGAATGTCAGGAATCGCTGTGATTGCGTAGCGAACCATTCTTCTTGTGGCAGGGTAAAGGTGGCTATACCGCTTTCATTTGTTTGGGTGCTTGCAGTAGGCAAGGTCAGATTATCTTTTTCAAAAATCTTATAATCTTTTTCATTATACATTTTTACGGGAACGCCCGTTGCAATTTTTCCATTTTCATCATAAACTGATACTACTACTTTTGCTTCTTTCGCTTCTTCGTTTCCTTTTTCGCAAGCTACCATGAAAAGTATGGCGCTTAATAGAATAACAATCTTCTTCATAATCTTTTCTTTTTTCTAATTTTTCGAATACAAAAGTAGTGAGATTACATCTTTTTTGAGTTATGAAGCGGTCTTGTAAATCTAACACTTTATTTTAAAATGTATTGATATTCAGGTGGTTATGTTCGTTGTATGCTAAGATTTCTAACACTCGTCTAACACCTATCCGAAAAGTGTTAAAAACAAGCCTTTATTGGTGGTTTCTGCCGATTTGATGCGCGATTTGAGTCGTGATTTACGGGCGTACACATTGGCGACCGTGTCTTTCATAAACAAGCTTATCACTTGGGGAGAGAAACCTACGAAAATATAACAAAGTAGCCGGATGTCAGCTTCTTTCATTGCCGGGAAATCTTTTCGAAGTTTTTCCATGGCATTATCGTGGCAGGTATTTACGATCAGTTCTAGTTCTTGCAGCATTTCATTGTTCTCTGCAAAATTGGTGATTATCTGCTTCACCTCCTGAAACATGGCTGCCTGTTGAGAAGCGGTGTTTTCGCGTTCATAGTAAGTCTTTCCCAGTTTATCAATGATGTCGAATCGCGAAGCTATCAAACCTTTTAAATGACTTTCTGCATTGCGTTGTCCTTCCAGATGTTCGATCAGGTTTTTGTATTCGGAGTTGGCTTCTTCGACGAGTAGCAGATAGTGGTCAGTACGTTCACGTTGCAGGCGCAGACGTTGACGAATGATATAGTAGCCCACCCCTATTATTAGGAGAACTGTGGCTGCTGTGGCAGTCTCCCAAATAATGCGGTTTTTCATCCGGTATTCGGTAAAACCCGATTGTTCTTTGAAATACTCACGTTCAACCATACCGGCAGAGAATTGCATATTCGAACGTGTCAGAGAGTCAGTCAGATAGATATAATGGTGTATCTTCTCGGTTGCTTTCTCGAAGTTTTTGGCTTGCGCTTCAATCCGATAAGCGGTGTATTGGAGGTCTGCCATATCACGAATATCGGTAGTATGCGCTTCTGCGAGCGCCAGATAGTAGCGTGCGCTGTCTATACGGTTTTTCAGGAGATTCACATCTATTAATGTATGGTATCCGTATAATGTATCTTGCCGGGCAGAGAGTTCTATACGTTGCAGTAGGTCATGAGGAATTTGTTTCTTGCCTGATACCACGTAGAGAGAAGCAAGATTGGTGAGACTGGCTTTGGCTAACTTGTCATACTTGTGCTCATCAGCCAAATCGAGTGCGGCAGAATAGAGTCGCATGGCTTTCTCCATATCTTTCGAATTGAAAGTTGCGGCTGCCATATCGAGAGTTGCCTCAGTTTCTTCATGAGTGTTATCAGACTGCCGGAAGTTATTGCGAGCTTCACGAAAATAATGATAAGCCCGGCTATAGTTCATCTGGTCATAATACACTTCACCGATTTGACTGTATAAAAGCCCTGTATAATAAGGTTCATTGGTATTCTTCAGTTTCTCTTCAATTTCCAGGAAAAGACGTAACGCCCCCGGCTTGTCTCCTACGCGCAGTTTAACCCGTCCCCAATAATAGAGAGTTTTGCATTGGCGGCGTAAATCTTTGGGATGATGCTTATAATGGCTCCAAGCCCGGCGAATGAGCGAATCATTGGTTACTTTGATGTGATTTTTGTCTAAAGCCTCTGAATAAAGCAACGCATATCTGGCCTGTTCTGCTTGGTTTCCTTCCGGTTTTAGTTGTTGTAATATTGTTAAGGCGCTGTCCGGTTTATTCTGTAACAGTGCTTCCGCCTCGTCGAGCCGGGACATTTGTTCTCTATTATAACATCCTGTAAAAAGGAGAATTGCTAACAGTTCAAGTATAATTCTGCATTTCATGCTGTGAATGTAATAAAAATATTTCGAGTTTAACATGGAATCGTCATATCTTTATAATTCTTATGATGTTTAATTTTGCAAAGGTAGGGAAATAGATATGAATTGAATATCTCAGACTAATGTTAATATTTCTCAAATATGTTCTTACGTTTAAACATGAGTGATTATGTTTCTGTAATTTCGAAGAAGGTTAAGCGGATTATTACCTTTTTTGCATCTCCATTACAGGGTGTTTTTACAAAACTAAATAAATCATTATTCTATTCGGATTTTCTATCTTATAAGAAATATGGTAAAGGTATTAGTGGGTTACAATGCCAAGCTATAAGTTATGGGTCTTGAGTAGAGTAAGGTTAATGAAATTTCGGAAATGAGCCATGCTGGGGAAGCGTGGCCTCAAAGTGAAAAACAGCATGGCTTAGTTGTAGTTATGTATTTGATTTGAGGCAGTTGTAATATTAAGCTTTGTCCTAATAAATGGTTAACAGTGTTCTGTTTAAATGAATCCGGCTGTTTTTTCTTGATCCTTTTCCCACGGATATTAAGTTTATAATATATATGAAGAAAAGAAAGGAATCTTCCAGCAAGTTGATGAAAAAAGGAAAGGCAATCAAATATATATATGAGATTTATTAACAAAGCTCTAAGTCGTTTCTGAATCTTTTGCAAGTTTTTCCAAGAAAGATAGAAAAACTAGTAAAAGAAGAGAATTATATTAAGAAGACGAGTTTAATCGAATGCTTACATTAGAAAAATGATCAGCAAATAGAATAATAGGAGTAGATTATAGGGGCAATAAAGAGAAAGCATTTAGTTTTATAGTTGTTGGTTTAATGAGGTGTTGACTAAATCGCAAAATACACTAAAAAAACTAGAAATTGCTTGTTTTAAATCCAAATCATAATCTCTATCTCTTTATCAGTTACGATTTTTTCTTTTTTTCTGATTTCTGCCTTAAGAGGAAGTAAATAAGTATCAAGTTTGGTGTCAAACCAAATTGCGGTTTCCCATTGGGTATTGCCGATTTGGGCCGTCATCTTCAACCGTCCCCAGCCTTCCTCTAAAAAACCGAGATTTTCTCTTATTTCTTTGGACATCTCTTTCGGCAGGCAGGCTATGTGCCAACCGCCCGTTCCAACGGTCGATGAGTAGTTCCAAACTTTTGCGGTAAACTCGTATTTCATTCCTTTATTTTCCATTGTACAAAAATAGAGAATAATAGGAGATTGGTTGTTCTTTTTCTCTCAATTAATTTTTGATGTTATATTCTATTACAGGAATCGACAACCGGGTGAAGAAACAGAATAAGTCAAAGTTAATTTATGCATAGCTCTTGTTACTGCCACATAAAGCATACTTTTATCAATATTGGAATGATAGTTCTTATCATCTGTTTGTGGAATGATTACTTCGTCAAATTCCAGTCCTTTCGCCATATGGGCGGAAGTGATGATAATTCCTTTCACATAAGCAGAACTTTGATTTGACAAAAGTGAGATGTCGTTTGCATATATCTGGAGCTTTTGAACAAGTTCTTTTGCTTGGGATTCTGTTTTGCAGATGATCCCTAATGAGGTATAATGGGAATTTTTGAAGGAGTTTACTAAAGCCGTAATGCCTCGGATCTCTTCTTTTGTATTTCTGAATGGAAGAATCTTGGGCTGCTCTCCATGTCTCATAATTGGTTCTAATTCATTGTTCGGTTGAATTTCTTGTGCAAAACTGGTAATCTCAAAAGTAGAACGATAACTTTTGCAAAGTTTCATTATTTCTCCTGTTGCAAATGCTTTCTGAATCATACCGGCAGTGGAAGATCCATAAGGATTGACGGATTGGGAAGCGTCTCCAAGAATTGTTTTTCGACACGGATAAAGTTTTTGAATCACTTTGTATTGTATGGGAGAATAATCTTGCATTTCGTCTATCAGAAGGTGTTTGACATAAGATTGGACGTTGTTCCCATTTAATGCAATATGCAGATAAGCCACAGGTGCTAAATCTGCATATTCCAGTATGCGGTTTTTGCGTGTCTTGAACATCTCCGGTTTTCCGATCCACTCAAAAAAGTCTTTATAGATTTGGAGATCGTTATTGCCCGCGAACATCTTTTTTATCTCTTTCTTTAGTTGGTTTTTCTCCGGAGTGCTGACAGTGAGATTATATTGTAGTTGCATCATTTCCAGAATGTAATCTGTCATAGTCTCAAATCGTTGACGTATGGGGTAGCGGTGGAATCGTTTGAACTGTTCGTTAATAAATTCGGCAGGAATGGTGATGTATTTGGTGAGTTTTACGTCTGTTGCTTTGAAATAGTTGTTTTCCATGTAAAGGATGAACTTGTCAAGTAGTGATATAAACTCGAAGGAGGCTTTGTATTGTATTCGTTCGATAAAGTCGGGTGTCGGGTTTTCTAATAGTTCCGTTACTTGTTCGAAGAAATTCTGGTATTTATATTTGTTATCAAGTACATTCGAAAGAATTTGTTCCATGCTGGTTTCGGGGACGGTCTCTTCGCCAAGTTCCGGAAGTACATTAGAAATGTAATCGGCAAATACTTTATTGGGGGAGATGATTAATATGTCTTTGGAGGAAATCTGTCCTTTCTGTGCATAAAGCAGGTAGGCAATACGATGGAGCGCGATAGAGGTTTTTCCTGAACCGGCAACACCTTGTATAATAAGTACAGAAGCATTTTCATTACGGATGATCTGATTTTGTTCCCTCTGAATTGTCGTGACGATATTTTTCATTTTGTTGTCGGCATTGGAACATAGTTCTTTTTGCAGAATATCGTCATGAACAGTTACGGAACTTTCAATCATATACTCCATTTTTCCTTTACGAATACGATATTGTCGTTTGAGTGAGATCGTTCCGTTAATTTTGCCTGCCGGAGAGGAGTAGGACGCTTTGCCTAATTCATGATCGTAGAACATGCTTGAAATAGGAGCTCGCCAATCGTAAATCAGATTCTTTTTTTGATTGAAGTCATAGAAAGTATGTATTCCTATATAGATTGGACTAACTTGGCTTTTGTCTTTCTTTTCCTGAAAGTCGATTCGTCCGAAATAGGGGATATCCAGAATTTTGCTTAGTCGCCTGCGTTTGTCAATTACATTTTCACCTAATGCAAAATGATTTAATATGCTTTCGCGCATGGAACGGATTTCGTGCGGATCGATATCTTTGTTTGACCATAGATAATCCTTGTACTCTTGCAGGGTGTCTATATGCTCTTTGACGGAAGTACTGGTGGTGTTAATCGTATCATTTATAGTGGTAATGACTTGCTGTAAATACTCTTTTTCCTGTTTCTCTGTTTGATTGAATATCATAATCTTTTTTAGTTGTATGATGAAGAATTGAAATTGCAGGCAAAGTTAGCTCAACCCATTTAAGGATTAAATAGTTATTTATAGCTATATATGTATCCTTTTCCCTATTTTTGCATGCTTAAAAAGGAGAAAGATGAACATTCTTGAATTGGCCAAACGTAACCAGCAGAAAGCTTGGGAGATTATAGAGGATACCCGTGTCGTCCGGATATGGGAGGGGATTGGTGCCAAAGTGAATCTGGTAGGTTCGTTGCGTACGGGATTATTGATGAAGCATCGGGATATTGACTTTCATATTTACACTTCTCCTTTGGATTTGTCTGCCAGCTTTCGGGCGATGGCTGAATTGGCGGAAAATACGTCCGTAAAGAAGATTGAATATACGAACTTATTACATACAGCAGAAGCGTGTATAGAGTGGCATGCATGGTATCAGGATATGGAAGGAGAACTTTGGCAAATGGATATGATTCATATCCAAGAAGGCTCTCGTTATGATGGCTACTTTGAAAGGGTAGCCGAACGCATTTCTGCAGTATTGACAGATGAAATGAGACTGGCTATTCTGAATTTAAAATACGAAACGCCTGATACGGAAAAAATTATGGGAGTGGAGTATTATCAAGCTGTGATTCAGGATGGTGTACGTAGTTATCCGGAATTTGAGGAATGGAGAAGATTACATCCGGTTGCGGGCGTGGTAGAATGGATACCCTAGCCGGATTGGATAACTGTGCGGGGAGAGAAAGATTGCATGTATTAACCTAGCAATCCATTCTCTTGTCCTAAACGAATGGCTTCAATGGAATTCTGTACATCTAACTTACGTAACAGATTTTGTCGATGAATATTAACTGTATGAATACTAATGCATAGTTTGTCTGCAATTTCTTTACTTAACAGGCCTTTTTGAATAAGACGTAATACTTCTATTTCCCGATTAGTAAGATTGGTAGAAGGCGTTAACGATAGGGAAGGAGAGAATATTTCTCCATTCTTTAGATTCAGGACGGTACAATCTATGGTTTCAGAGGCTCTTTGGTAGGGTGATATGTCTATGTTTCCTATGATAAGCCATGCTTTACCGTTGCGGTCCTGTTCCAATACCTGATGTCGGCTGGTGACACGTATGTACTGTTGTTTCGCATTAAGTATACGAAAGCTGTAAATGTTAGAATAGTTATTCCGTTGTTCAAAAGGCAGACTATAGATAAATTGGCTTAGTGTGACTTGTAATGCTACCAGTTGTGCACGATCATCGGGATGGATGCGCGATTCCAGATAATCACCCTGTCTTTCTAATGTTTCTATCTTGTGGCTGTCGTATCCCAGTAAATCAACAAAATTCGGAGAGGCGTAAGCATATTTGCATTTATACACATCGACAACAAATGTGCAATTACGACCCATTTTCGAGAGTTGATGAAGCATGGATTTATCCCGTTCCCATACGGCATAGTTAATGTCGACAGCGGATAAATGTTGTTTTGCCCACATTTCTTCTCTAGTTGTAGTGTTTAGTTTCATCCTCGGATATATTTGTAGGGTGTATCTTAATGATTGTTCCGGAACAAAAGTAGATATATTATGGGAAATGGTCAAGGATGAATGAGAGAATTGCTAATTGTGACTGTTTTGTGTGATTGACATGCTAACAAATGATAATAATTGAGCTTCTATTGAAAAATATAGAATAAAAACATAGTTATCTAATTTATTGTGTTACCTTTGTTCCCAGAGTTTGAGTTACGAATCATTATTGTGTAGTTCTTCTTTTTAATATATTATTAGTAAGTAGTCCTCTTCTGTAATTATCCTCCTCACTCCAAAATAGTATTTATTTTAATAAAATTTTTAGATGAACATTTACATTTCAGGTTTAAGCTATGGCACAACTGATGCCGACTTAACAAATTTATTTGCAGAGTTTGGAGAAGTTTCTTCAGCCAAAGTTATTTTTGATAGAGAAACTGGTAGATCCAGAGGATTCGCTTTCGTAGAAATGACGAACGATGGAGAAGGACAAAAAGCAATTGATGAACTGAATGGAGTTGAATACGACCAGAAGGTTATTTCAGTAAGCGTTGCACGCCCTCGTACTGAAAGACCGTCAAACGGTGGAGGCCGTGGTGGTTATAATAACTCTAGAAGATATTAATATCCGAATGAAAGCAGAAGATACTGTCTTCTGCTTTTATTTAAAAGCTGTTTCCGTTTCATGATTCAACGGAGGAGTCTCTACTGAATAGGGAGGACGAAAAATCATTTTACATTTAAGTTCTGCTAATTCTGGCTCTTCTATGCAAAATTCGGAATTTCTAATCCTGTACTTTCCATTCTGAAAATAGATTTATTAGGCTTTTTTGTAATACAATACTCTTGAAATAGTCAGGAGCTAATAGTTTAATAAATTATCCAACAAGGTAAATCATTCGTGACAGAACCAAATATTGAGCACTTGAATAAAGTATGCTCACCTCTATCTGTCTGTTTTGCCGATACAAAATAAAACATATGAAATCGTTCTTTATAGGAAATATTGAAATTAAAACACCTGTTATACAAGGTGGAATGGGAGTAGGAATCTCACTGTCCGGTCTGGCGTCAGCAGTAGCAAATGAAGGCGGAGTAGGCGTTATATCATGTGCGGGTCTGGGATTGTTGTACCCCAAAGGGAAAGGCACTTATCTGGAGAAATGTATAAGTGGACTGAGAGAAGAAATTCACAAGGCACGTACAAAAACAGAAGGTATTATTGGCGTAAACGTCATGGTTGCTTTATCTAATTATGCCGATATGGTGCGTACTGCGATTGAGGAAAAGATAGATGTGGTATTTTCCGGTGCGGGACTCCCGCTCGATTTGCCGTCATACCTGACTCCGGAGAGTGTAACCAAGTTAGTTCCTATTGTATCTTCTTCAAGAGCAGCCAAGATTATTTGTGACAAGTGGCAAAAAAACTATAACTATCTGCCCGATGCAATTGTGGTGGAAGGACCTAAAGCCGGCGGGCATTTAGGATTTAAAAAAGAACAAATACAGGATCAGCATTATGCTCTGGAAGCATTGATTCCGGAAGTGGTGATGATTGCATCCAGTTATAAAGAACAGAAACAAATTCCGGTGATTGCTGCTGGTGGAATTTCGACAGGTGAGGATATAGCACATTTTATGGAATTGGGAGCTTCCGGTGTTCAAATGGGGAGTATTTTTGTTACCACCCTTGAATGTGATGCTTCAGAAACATTCAAAGAAGTATATATTCATTCCAAGTCCGAAGATGTTCTTATTATTGAAAGTCCTGTCGGGATGCCGGGAAGGGCTATTGATGGAGAATTTATTCACAATGTGAATAATGGTTTGGAGAGGCCTAAAAGTTGCTCATTCCATTGTATAAAAACATGTGATTATACAAAAAGTCCTTATTGCATTATTAAGGCTCTATATAATGCAGCTAGAGGAAATATGAAAAAAGGCTATGCATTTGCTGGTAGCAACGCCTTTCTCGCAGAAAAAATCAGTAGCGTAAAAGAAGTTATGGCTACACTGGAACGCGAGTTTTTTTGGGCAACCCATAAACTGGCTTAATGATTGAAACTCTGGATTTTCATGATTGAATTTGTCTGAGTTTCCCACTATATATAAAACTAATCGCTGTTTGAGTACAGCAAAAATAACATTTATGACATTTAAAGAATTAAATATAACCGAACCGATTTTAAAAGCAATTGAAGAAAAAGGATATACAGTACCAACTCCTATTCAGGAAAAAGCAATTCCGGCTGCACTGGCAAAAAGAGATATATTAGGCTGTGCACAAACTGGTACCGGAAAGACGGCTTCATTTGCTATTCCTATCATACAGCATTTGCAACTGGATAAAGAGGCTGCCAGACGACAGGGAATCAAAGCTTTGATATTGACGCCCACCCGTGAACTTGCCTTGCAAATCAGTGAATGTATTGACGATTATTCAAAATATACTCGTATTCGCCATGGAGTAATCTTTGGTGGTGTAAATCAACGCCCGCAGGTTGATCTGTTGCGTAAAGGAATTGATATTCTGGTCGCTACTCCGGGGCGTTTGCTTGACCTGATGAATCAGGGACATATACATTTGGATGCCATCCAATATTTTGTATTGGATGAGGCTGACCGTATGCTTGATATGGGATTTATCCATGACATTAAGCGAATATTGCCCAAACTTCCGAAAGAAAAGCAGACTTTGTTTTTCTCGGCAACAATGCCTGATTCTATTATCTCCTTGACTAAGTCTCTGTTGAAGAACCCGGTGAAGATTTATATAACACCGAAATCGTCTACTGTAGATTCTATCAAACAGCTGGTGTATTTTGTTGAAAAGAAGGAGAAAAGTCTGTTGCTTATTTCGATATTGTCGAAGGCAGAAGATCAGTCAGTACTTATCTTCTCGCGTACGAAACATAATGCTGATAAGATTGTGAAGATTCTGGGTAAGGCTGGAATTGGCAGCCAGGCTATTCATGGGAATAAGAGCCAGGCGGCAAGACAGTCTGCATTAGGCAACTTTAAATCGGGAAAGACTCGGGTGATGGTTGCTACTGATATTGCTTCCAGAGGGATTGATATTAACGAATTGCCTTTGGTTATCAACTATGATCTTCCGGATGTTCCCGAAACCTATGTGCACCGTATTGGGCGTACAGGAAGAGCTGGGAATACGGGAACTGCACTTACATTCTGTTCGCAGGAAGAACGTAAACTGGTGAATGATATTCAAAAGTTAACCGGTAAGAAACTCAATAAAGCTGATTTCACTATTTGAAAGTAAGCAATTACATTATTTATTCATTAAAAATATAGTATAAACTAAATATTATTTCTATGGCAAAATCCATGACAGTAGGTAAACGTGAAAATGAAAAGAAAAGAATCGCTAAACGCGAAGAAAAATTAAAGAAGAAAGAAAGTAAGAAACTATCGGGCAGCTCAAACAGCTTTGAAGATATGATTGCTTATGTTGATGAGAACGGGAGAATAACGTCAACTCCTCCGACAGAGAATGTCAGAAAAGAAGAGATTAACCCGGATGAAATAGTTATAGCAACTCCTAAAAAAGAGGATGAAGAGCCAACTATTTTGAGAGGACGGGTTGAGTTTTTTAATGAGTCAAGAGGATTTGGTTTTATTAAAGATCTTTCCGGTGTTGAGAAGTACTTTTTTCATGTAAACAATGTCGTTGGTAATATTGCAGAAAATAATATCGTAACATTTGACCTTGAACGTGGAGTGAAAGGTATGAATGCGATCAATATCTCTTTGGAAAACAAATCTAAGCCGGAAAATTTAGCTCAAGCTGAGCCTGTATAAGGAGATCTGTATTCTGCTTGTGTATATAACAAAAAACAAAAAAATAATTTGAGATATGAAAAAAGGTAATATAATGCGTGATGTTATTTCATCCAGTCAGTTTACTGCAAACGTGATCAAGGAGTACAAAAAAGGTTTGGGAGATGTAGTGCTGGTAGCAATAACTCCGCGGACTACCATTGAACTTCCTGCACATTTAACTCAAGCAGAAATAGATGCTCGTATAGAGGTTTATAAAAAACTACATAGCTCCAAAGTATAGGTGCTTGTAGATGCAAAAGAAGGATAAAAAAATCCCTTGAACTTCAAAAGTTCAAGGGATTTTTTGACACTGTCCACAATTTTGTGTAAATGGAACCAGGATTCAGTTGTAAGTTTCCTCTTATATCTGTATTCTGTTTTCA
>NZ_JADMQH010000029.1:0-35486 GCF_015559655.1 Bacteroides sp. 1001136B_160425_E2
CGGCCCACCTTATCGATGATGACAAGAGCCAGAACGGTGGTCAATGTATTGACTAGTCCTACCAGAACTTGGTAAAAAAGAGAATCTCCTCCTGAAAGTCCTGCGTTTTCAAAGATAGAAGGACCATAATAAAGCACTGCATTCACACCCATAAACTATCCTAAAATAGCAATACATACACCAATAATGACAGCTTTGAAAATTCCAGGCTTCATCAATAACGACCATTCTGATTTCGTTTCAGAGATAAGTACAGATTTCGTTTCTTTTAATTGACTTTTTGCTTCTGTCATTGAATTGTATATCTTCTCTAGTATATTTACAGCCTTCAATTCCTTACCTCTTACAATTAGCCAACGAGGACTTTCCGGAATAAAGAATATAATAATGAAAAATAAGATTGCCGGCAATGTTTCCATACCCAACATCCCTCTCCATACTTCAGTAATAAATACTTTATTCAACCAGTCCACACTTAATTGAGTACCACTCTCCGCCCATGCCAATAATTGATAGTTAACTAAATAAGCTCCCAAAAAGCCAACTGTTACAGCCAACTGATACAATGACACCAAGCGTCCTCTATACTGCGCTACAGCTAGTTCTGATATATAAAGAGGAGAAACAATGGACACAACCCCTATTCCTACTCCACCTATAATCCGATAAACCACCAATTGGGTAAAATCGGCTGATAGAGCACATCCTAAGGCTGATGTGGAAAACAATACAGCTGAAATAACCATCGTAAGTTTTCTTCCTAACTTATCGCTTAAGATTCCTGCAAAAAGGACACCTACGATAGAGCCTACTAAAGCACATCCTACATACCATCCCTGTTGTAGCGTATCTAATTGAAAAAGTTGAGTCACTTGGGCAATTGTTCCCGATATAACTGCAGTATCATATCCGAACAAGAATCCTCCCAATGCTGCCACAACAGAAAGGAATATAAGATAACCAAAATTGATTGTAGACTTCATAACATTTATTTTATTTCAAAATATTCTTTATATCTGTCATATAAATGACCAGCTTGCAGGTAGGCTGATTGCGGACTCATAAAATGAGAAAATTCAAAAGTAATAGCCTTATCATATCCGGCACGTTTGGCTGCTTCCAACTTCATCCGAAGTTTATCAAACTTAATGGGTAGAAAACGAATAGGCATATCACGGTCAAAAGATTCGGCATTTGTCCAGCATTGCATGCCATACTTATCTGCTAATTTTTTATTGACAGAAAAGAACGCATCCAATTCGTCATAATCAATATGACCATCTTGAAATGCACATGCATCTACCACATCATGAATTCCATCAAAAATTTCATCCCATTCTTTTTCGTGTTGTTGTACAGAAACGGCATCTTCTTTAGTCATTTTTGTCGTTCCCATGATTGCTTTTTTTCCATCAATCCAAGGCGATATAAAAGTCGGCAATCCATTAGATATATCCTTACATTGTTTTCCTAATGCATGGAAAGCGCCAATCGCACCTTTCGTTGCCCGGCTTATTTCACCACTGATATACCATCCTCCAAAACTTTTATACTTGGAACCATAATTTTCCCAAACTTCATCAATTACATATTTGTTATCTTCCACTTCCCAGGTCATATCCCCTGTGTCCCAATATTTACCCGAATCGTATAGTCCAAAATAGAATTTCATTTCATACTTTTCAGCCAAACGCAAAAACATATCTACCAAATCAACAGAAGGCATATAACATCCCTTCTTCAGCAGATAGGGAGAAGGAAAAGTGACAAATTTACGATAACCCGAACGGATCATTATTACCGTATCAATTCCTATATTCTTCATATGCTGAAAATCCATGTCCCATTCTTTCTCACCCCAGTTTTGGTGTGGAATATCATGTGAAATCTCATCCAAAAAAGTTCCGGTGATTTTTAATCCATTGTTTTTAGGAACAATGAGTTTACTTTCCAAACCATCAGTTGCCACTACTGTACTGGCACTAGCTTTTGAAGTACAAGATTCCAACAAAGTTGGTGCCGCCAAAGCTGACGCACCAGCCAATGTAGCTTTTTTCAGAAAATCTCTTCGATCTAATGTTTTCATATTAGTTTAATTAAAACAGCAGTTAACATTTATATTATTACCTATTGAATATACTGTCCTGTAATATCTACTTTTTTATTATTGAAAGGATCTAATATCTGATCAATCAAAATCGCCATTTCACTTCGTAGAATATCTCGATTCATATCAAAATTCTTCAAATCAAATTCATTCCATATCTCTTCTACTCTACCTTCTTTCAATTCAATACCTTCTTTTTCGGCAATCTCTCCTATCATCTCTGTAGCTTTCTGAATTGATATAGTATTATTACCTTCAATAACCTGCTTATTGACATAGGGATAAACATCACCTAACCCTTCCAGTTCATTCGCCAATAACAATGTATCTGCTCTGAACCACATTTGATTAGCCCAATCAACACTTTCACCTATACCTTTCAAAATTCCTGTAGAACCTACACGTTGCAACGATTTAAACATCGGATGATCTATTGCAACATCTAAATAAGGCAATAAATATCCTTTCGCATCCAATATTGCATTTTGTACTTCACGAACAGACACCTCGCTAATACTTTTATTATCTTTCACTGCAAGAGCTGCCAATGCTCCCGCTGCTTGTCCAATCTGCATTACCATAGGCTGTAAGCGAGTAGTACCATTAATTATATTAGAAACGGATATTGATTTTTCAGCAACGATCAACCCTTCAATATCTTTAGGAATCAAAGTTCCTAAAGGCAAACCGTATGAAGGGACCGGATGAAAATAAAGATTAGGTAATTCTTCATATCCATGATAACGGGTATGATGATGATCCACAGGATAATTTCCTACGGCAATACAAGTGCGATAAAGAGGTTGGGACTGTTTGAACGGTTCACAAACATGATTTAGATTAAAGCGCACCAATCCATGTATTCTCCTAGACTCTCTATGATAAGGAATAAATGGTAATTTGTCGGCTGTAGGATATTCATCGTCAGCTAAACCCAATGTATTAAAACCTAATTCATGTTGCAGAAAATAAACGAAACACATCGTATAATGTTTTGCATATTTCAGGGCTTCTTCACGTTCCTCACGGGTCATTTCAATCAAGTTTACATAATAATCATTGCCTTCTATCGGCCAATTAATCATGTATTTATTGTTAGGAAGTTTTCCATAAGTTATCATCATGTCTTTAGACCATACACGATCCGGTTCTTTAGGCGTGATACAAACGTGACTGGCACAAGCACAAGCAAATTCATCCTTATTATATCCTTCAGGACAAGGAATAGTCACATCTTTACCATAATCTTTCAAGATTGCTACGTATGTAATATCCTGAACTATATTATTTTTCTCTTCCGGAGCAATATCTTCTTTTGTATCATGACGGCTTTCCATACCGATATCATATTTCACCCCGCACATTTTTGCTATATCCCCCAATTCAGTACCATCAATCAATATTTTAGCATGTATTTTTTTGATTGTATTATCTTTCATCTGAATTTGAGCAATCCAAGCATCATTCTCTCTTTCCAACTTTACCAAAGTAGCATTATGCCATACTTTTAGATTTTTCTCCGCGTCAACCATTTCATGGAAAATTTTATTTCCGACTGAAGGTTCAAACAACACTGCACTCACCCAACCGGTTTTTAGAGAATCAAGCCCTCCATAATAATCTGCCAAACGTCCGCGAAACTCACCAAACAAGCCTGCCGGTAAATCATAGTTTCCGTCAACAGCACTTACACCTGCAGAAGTGAGCATCCCACCCAGCCATTCTGTTTCTTCTACTATCAATGTCGCAGCCCCCATTCGAGCAGACTGAATACCAGCAGTTACCCCACTAGCACCTCCACCAATAATTAGCACATCAACAGAATCATCTGAATGAGAGCATGCCGTGAAACACAATGCAAAAAATAAACACAGGCCTAAAAAATAGTTTCTCATATTAAATTCATTTAAGGATATAGACTTTTATTAATAATATCACGGCACAAATATAGCTATATTTATTAAATAAACAATAGATAATAAAATATTTTATTAATAAAATCATTATTTCCCGCATTGTTAATTAATAGAAGGGGGAATTACCTCACAAATCATCTTATCTCATTTATTATATCCACGATTGTCCATAGCTATATTATCCTATATATAAATCCATTACATAGTATATAGGGAATATAACATTCAAGATATTCTAATTTTCAAGGCCTCAAAACCACGCATTAATAAAAAAATTAATTATCTTTGTATGATTTACCAAATATGCATAGTTATGAACCAACAATTCTTGAAAGAAATAGAAAAGGGCTCTAAAAGCGCTCTCGTCAAAAAGAGGATTATTACACATTATATATATAATGGAAGTTCTACAATTCCCGATCTTTCAAAAGAACTGGATTTAAGTGTACCAACCGTCACCAAATTTATCGGTGAAATGTGTGATGATGGATATATTAATGATTATGGCAAATTGGAGACTAGTGGCGGACGCCATCCCAACCTCTATGGGCTTAATCCGGAATCCGGTTACTTTTTGGGTGTAGACATCAAAAGATTCGCCGTCAATATCGGACTGATAAATTTCAAAGGCGATATGGTAGAATTAAAAATGAATATACCTTATAAGTTTGAGAATTCAATCGAAGGGATGAATGAGTTATGCAAACATATTCTCAATTTTATAAAGAAACTCACTATTAATAAAGAGAAGATCTTAAATATTAATGTAAATGTATCGGGGCGTGTAAATCCTGAATCAGGATATAGCTTCAGCCAGTTCAATTTCGAAGAAAGGCCGTTGGCAGATGTATTATCCGAGAAATTGGGATATAAAGTAACTGTCGATAATGACACGCGTGCCATGACTTATGGTGAATACATGCAAGGCTGCGTGAAAGGAGAAAAAGATATCATTTTCGTGAATGTAAGCTGGGGAGTAGGTATCGGAATTATCATTGATGGTAAGATTTATACCGGAAAATCCGGATTCTCCGGTGAATTTGGACACATGAGTGCTTATGATAATGAAATAATCTGCCATTGCGGAAAAAAAGGTTGCCTGGAAACAGAAGCTTCCGGCTCGGCACTTCATCGTATTTTATTGGAGCGTATTCAAAGTGGGGAAAGTTCCATTTTATCTACACGAATCGCCACAGAGGAAAACCCGATCACTCTTGATGAGATAATTGCCGCTGTGAATAAAGAAGACCTGCTTTGTATTGAAATCGTAGAAGAAATCGGGCAGAAACTGGGTAAACAGATTGCCGGACTAATCAATATTTTCAACCCGGAACTGGTCATTATAGGTGGAACTTTATCTTTAACCGGTGATTATATCACCCAACCCATAAAAACAGCCGTACGCAAGTACTCTCTAAATCTGGTCAATAAAGATTCAGCCATCATCACGTCTAAGTTGAAAGATAAAGCCGGTATCGTTGGCGCTTGTATGCTGGCACGCAGCAGAATGTTTGAAAGCTAGTTTTATCTTCTATGCCGGGAGAAAAAGTTATCTATAAAGCGAACGATATAGACTACGGCTACTCCGGCGATGACCAAAACAATAATACGACTCAACATAGATTACATTTTTATATTTCACATCTATTACATACGCAGGATTTCCCTTTTGAAATAAGAATAGGGAATCCTGTAAAAATTAGAACGCTGATTATTAATTAATAATCAGCGTTCTAATTTGAGAGCCGCTAGCCAGACTTGAACTGGCGACCTACGCGTTACGAATGCGTTGCTCTACCAACTGAGCTATAGCGGCGTTTGTCTCTCGTTTACGGCGTGCAAAATTACAGCTTTATTTGAGAAAACAAAAAGAATCCGATTATTTTTTTGAGCTTAATTTTTAAATCAACTTTTGTTGACGCAATCTAGAACTTTTCTTTGCGCTCAAATTTTCCGTCTTCAGTATAGTACTTCCATGTACCCTTCGGTTTATTATTTGCATACTTTCCACGAAGTTTCAATGTCCCATCTTCATAATATTCACGGTAACGACCATGGCGTTTCCCTTCTTTTACTTCCGCTTCACTCTTCAACGCTCCCTCCGGATAAAACTCCCTCAAAACGTTTCCTTCAAACTTTTCGACATAGAAACGCTTCAATTCGCTCATTTGTTCTTTTTCAGTTTCAGCATCTTCACTCATTTCCTTGTCGTCTTCATCGGTAGCAATGGCAACGACCTCCTCCGGCTGATATGGACTGTAATCCATCACATATTGCAAAGAAGCCGACTGTCCATCTCCTATAACCTGCATAGTCCAGTAAGGAAACGAATACAGAACATCTTTATTGGATTGTATCTCATTCCATGTGGCAGGATTCATCATAGGCTTCAGCTGGGAATAAAACTTGTGCACATCCGTATATAAGAATATGGTAGAACTTGACTTCAAATATGAAAGCGCATTTTCAAATCCCGGATTATTTTTCAATAAATTCTTCTGCTCGTAATCTTCCACAAAAGAAAGTAAAGACGCAGCCTTATTACTAAAAACTACATAATCATCGACATAAGTATAATATGGCTTTTCAAATTTATCAAATAGTTTTCCAAAGAACAGGCGGAAAAAGCCTTTCATTTCGACATAGTTAATCTCGAAATCTTTATAATTGACTGTCTTAATCTTAACCGGACTGCGCCGCTTAATCTTCTTTTCAATAAATTCCATGTTCTTACGGGCATCTTTTATACTTTTAGCCCTGATAGCCAGAATTAGTTCGGGATCATGTCCTAACAAGCCTGGTTCGGATTGCGTAATAGCAAACTCTCCCGACATCCAACTCAAGAAGTTTTCTTCCAATGATATCCCGAATAACCCTTCTATCTTTTTCCGGGAACTTTGAAAAGAATCATACAATTGTTTATCATGAACCAGCAACGCATTCTCCAACTCTTTCACAAAAGTTACCGGATTATTGAAACCTATATTCGTATAAAGAGCCGTACGCCCGGACAGAATCTCATGCGCTTTCATTTTATGCTTTCCCGAATTCAATAAAGCAGTGACATAAGGATCGGCAGAATCTTTTCTCAACGTATACCCTTTCACTTCCATCCTCTCCTTATTCGTATTTAAATAGAGTCCGGCAAAATTCATCGAATTGCTAAACAGATCAATGTATTCGTTTCTTGCGCCTAGATAAATAGACATAAATTGAGGTACGCGCGCATAATTAATAAAGACTCTGACAAGCCCCTTACCGGAAACCAGCTTCTCTGTTTCAATAAAAGACTGGTCAAGTCCGATTTTAGGTTTATTACGCGAATCAATAGCCGACTCGACAAGCCCGGATGTATAAGAACCCACCAAATGATTATCTACAAATGCAATATAGAAAATGTCCCTTGTTTCAGGATCACGCATTTCAAGGATATTAATACCGTTATGCATCCGGTTAGTGACAGTGAAACCACTCATAACCAATACGGTTTCCACCTGGTCTTTCAATAAATCCATCTTCGATGTTTTCTGCATATCCAGGATAAGCAGAAAATCCCACGCTGTGGCACGGGTCTTGTGAAGCGAAATAAGCATATCCCGTTCACCAACAAGTGACAACAACACTTTATTGCTTTTGACAACCGAATCGAGTTTCTCTACACTCTTCGTTACTTCCTCAAAAGATTTCGCTTTCTTCAAACATTGCCATGTTTCACTTCCACTAAACTTTTCCCAATCTTCAATCGGAGCTGATGATTGAATGATAAACGCAGCATCTTCAGGAACGAGATAAATTTGCTGAATATTACGATCAGGCGAAACAAATAAATAAACTACGGAATATACAACATATACCGCCAAAGCTAATGCAGCCACCACTAAAGTTCTCTTTACAATTTTCGAAGTACTTTTTTTCTTCTCCGGGCCTGCATATTGCTCTTCTTGCCCGCAATTTAATTCATCCATTATTGATCTGTTATAAACTTGACTGGACAAAGATACTAAAAAAACTATTCTGAATAAAGCATAAACCATTGACTCGTATCATAAATATGTACTAACTTTACAGCATGAAAAAGAAATTCCAACTTGAAGTTCCGGGAGGAGCCGACAAAGTCTTACTTCATACTTGTTGTGCTCCTTGTTCATCAGCCATTATTGAATGTATGATGCAACATCATATCACCCCCGTTATTTATTATTGCAATCCTAATATTTATCCGCAGGAAGAGTATATTATAAGAAAAGAAGAATGCACGCGCTATGCCCAATCATTGGGATTGGAGATCATAGATGCTGATTACGATCATGAAACCTGGCGATGCCACATAGCTGGAATGGAGCAGGAACCCGAAAGAGGAGGACGTTGCCTGCGTTGTTTTAAACTGCGTTTATTGGAGACAGCCCGTTACGCACATGAACATGGTTTCTCTGTAATTACCACAACACTTGCCTCCAGCCGTTGGAAAAGCCTGGAGCAGATCAATGAAGCCGGACAATATGCTACCGCTTCTTACCCGGATGTCACATACTGGGAACAGAATTGGCGGAAAGGGGGACTTAGCGAACGACGCATTGCCATCATTAAAGAATACAACTTTTACAACCAACAATACTGCGGTTGTGAATTCAGCATGAGAAAAGAAGAATAAAACAAACCTGTCATCACCAGCCAATCAATGAATCGAAATAAAAAAGGTAAAAACAGAAAACTATTCAAAAAGAAATCACGCTCTAATAATAGATTAGGATGTATCATTGCCATTATTGTGCTCATTCCTATTCTTTTTGGTGTTTATTTGTATTGCCAGCAGATTAATATCCAAAAAAATAACGAACCGCTAACTGACGCTTCCTTTCAAATTCCGCCCGGTAAGGATCTGGAGACACCCATATCACTAATTCCCCGGCAAGAACAAATCATCCGACATAGCGGATATACGGTATCATACAACAAAGATTTAAAAATCCCCAACTGGGTTTCTTACGAATTAACCAGGAAAGAAACCAAAGGAAAAGAAAAAAGAGGTAATCGTTTTATTGCCGACCCATTAGTGACAGGTCCGATTGCGACGAATGCCGATTACACCCGTTCAGGATATGACAAAGGTCATATGGCTCCCGCCGCAGATATGAAATGGAGCCCTGAAGCCATGAAAGAATCATTCTATTTCAGCAATATGTGTCCACAACACCCACAACTAAATAGAAGAGGATGGAAAAACCTGGAAGAAAAGATCCGGAATTGGGCCATAGCGGACAGCGCCATTATTATTATATGTGGACCTATCATAGAAAAACATCCCAAAACAATCGGAAAGAATAAAGTCGTAGTACCTCAAAAGTTTTTTAAAGTAGTCCTTTCTCCTTTTGTCAAGCCGATGCGGGCTATCGGTTTCTTATTCAACAATGAGCAGGCGGTAGAACCTCTATCATCCTATGCAGTAACAATAGATAGCATTGAGAGTCTGACTAACATGGATTTCTTTGCGCCTCTGCCCGATGAGATAGAAAACAAAATAGAAGCAGACATTAATTATTCTCTGTGGCCGAACTAACTTGCAAAACTCGTTTCGCTGAAATGAATTCATTTTCCTGTGCCAATGGCATTCTAGTTACAAACAGACTCTCACTTCAATAAAAGGGAGTTGTTGTATTACTCTCAATAGTTTCACATTGTAACGTCAAGAGATTGTCTTAGTCCCACATATTGTGGGAAAGTATTCTCTTATTTTATGGGAAAACATTCTCTCATATTGCGGGAAAATAGTCCCACAATATATGGGAATAGTGAAACTACTCTGGAAGCAAGAAGACAATTACAATGAACGCCAAGAGACACAATAAGCAACAGAGTTAATCAAGTAAGGCAAATGCAACGTGAAAGAATGGATTCATCTTAAAAAGAGAGCACTCCTATCCAAATTCTTTTTATCTTTGGCGAACTTTTTAAATAGACCTCAAAAGATGAAGAGAAAAAAGAGAAACATTCTATTGTCAATTCTAATCGGAGCATTTTTCCTTTGCGCAATTGCAGGAGGCACTCTCTATTATTATCTGTTTGCTCCCCAATTTCATCCATCTAAAACCGTATATATCTATATAGACCGGGATGATACGGCTGATTCTATCTACCATAAAATAAAAGAATTCGGGCATGTCAATAAGTTCACCGGATTCCAGTGGATGGCAAAATACAAGGATTTCAATCAGAACATACATACCGGTCGTTATGCCATTCGTCCTAATGACAATGTCTATCATGTATATAGCCGTTTTTCCAGAGGTTATCAGGAACCTATGAACCTTACTATCGGAAGTGTCCGGACATTAGACCGATTAGCACGAAGCATCGGCAAGCAGCTCATGATAGACTCTGCCGAAATCGCCAGCCAACTGTTCGACTCTACTTTCCAAGCTCAAATGGGATATACCAGCACAACACTCCCCAGCCTTTTCATACCGGAAACCTATCAGGTATATTGGGACATGAGCGTAGACGAATTCTTCAAACGAATAAAGAGCGAACACAAACGTTTCTGGAATAAAGATCGCTTGGCGCAAGCTACTGCCATCGGCATGACACCGGAAGAAGTCAGCACTCTTGCTTCCATCGTTGAAGAAGAAACCAACAACAACGAAGAAAAACCAATGGTAGCCGGATTGTATATCAACCGATTACACCAAGATATGCCCTTACAGGCAGATCCCACCATCAAATTTGCCCTGCAGGACTTCAGTTTGCGCCGAATCACCAACGAGCATTTAAAAGTCAATTCTCCCTACAACACCTATATCAATACCGGACTACCGCCGGGTCCCATCCGTATCCCCTCTAAAAAGGGAATAGACAGCGTGTTGAACTATACCAAACATAACTATATCTACATGTGCGCCAAAGAAGATTTTTCCGGAACTCACAACTTTGCCTCCAATTACGCCGACCACATGGCAAATGCAAGAAAATACTGGAAAGCCCTGAATGAAAGAAAGATTTTCAAGTAAATTTGTGATAAAACGAACGGAAAAGCCTATCTTTGCCCGATAGATTAACAAACTGTGATCAACACTAAATAAAAGAAATAGATATGAGCAAGCAACTCTTACTTGGCGATGAAGCCATTGCACAAGCTGCACTGGATGCCGGACTTTCAGGCGTTTATGCCTATCCGGGTACTCCTTCAACTGAAATTACGGAATATATTCAAATGGCCCCTATAACGACCGAACAGAATATACACAACCGTTGGTGTGCCAATGAAAAAACAGCGATGGAAGCTGCCTTGGGTATGTCTTTCGTAGGTAAACGGGCATTAGTTTGCATGAAACACGTAGGTATGAATGTAGCTGCCGACTGTTTCGTCAACTCTGCCATCACAGGCGTGAAAGGCGGATTGATTGTGATAGCCGCAGACGACCCCAGTATGCACTCCTCGCAGAACGAACAGGACAGCCGTTTCTACGGAGATTTCTCACTGATACCAATGTACGAACCCAGCAATCAGCAGGAAGCGTATGATATGGTATACAGCGGCTTCGAATTCTCAGAAAAACTAGGCGAACCGATCCTGATGCGTATGGTAACCCGTCTGGCACACTCCCGTTCAGGAGTAGAACGCAAAGAACAAAAGCCACAGAACAGCATCTCTTTCAGCGAAGATCCGCGTCAGTTCATCTTGTTGCCGGGAAACGCCCGCAAACGCTACAAAGTATTGCTTGCCCGTCAAGACGAATTTATCAAAGCCTCAGAAGAATCACCTTATAACAAATACACAGACGGTCCTAACAAAAAGCTGGGCATCGTAGCTTGTGGCATCGGTTACAATTATCTGATGGAAAACTATCCGGAAGGTTGCGAATATCCAGTACTCAAAATCGGCCAATATCCATTGCCTAAAAAACAATTGCATCAATTGATCGAGTCTTGTGACGAAATCCTCGTTCTGGAAGACGGACAACCCTTTGTTGAAAAACAATTGAAAGGCTATCTGGGTATCGGCGTTAAAGTAAAAGGACGCCTCGACGGTACTCTGTCACAGGACGGAGAATTAAATCCGGACTCTGTAGCCCGTGCCGTAGGCAAAGAGAATAAATCGGAATTCGGTATTCCTTCTGTTGTAGAAATGCGCCCGCCCGCACTTTGCGAAGGCTGCGGACACCGCGATATGTATATCACGCTGACCGAAGTTCTAAAAGAAGAATATCCATCCCATAAAGTATTCAGCGACATCGGCTGTTACACATTAGGCGCAAATGCTCCTTTCAATGCAATCAACTCATGTGTGGACATGGGTGCTTCCATCACGATGGCAAAAGGTGCCGCTGACGGAGGTCTTTTCCCGGCCGTAGCTGTCATCGGTGACTCAACATTCACCCATTCCGGAATGACCGGACTATTAGATTGCGTGAACGAGAACGCCAGTGTAACCATCGTCATCTCCGACAATGAAACTACCGCCATGACAGGTGGACAGGATTCTGCCGGAACCGGACGTATTGAAGCGATCTGTGCAGGTATCGGAGTAGATCCGGCTCATATCCGTGTAGTTACTCCATTGAAGAAGAACTATGAAGAGATGAAGCAAATCATTCGCGAAGAAATCGAATATCGTGGTGTATCTGTCATTATCCCACGCAGAGAGTGTATCCAGACATTAGCACGCAAAAAAAGAAGTAAGTAAGCCATGAAAAAAGACATTATATTATCAGGAGTCGGCGGACAGGGAATTCTGTCCATTGCCACAGTAATCGGCAAAGCTGCCTTGAAAGAAGGATTATACATGAAACAAGCGGAAGTACACGGAATGAGCCAACGCGGAGGAGATGTTCAATCCAATCTCCGTATCAGCGACCAGCCGATTGCTTCAGACCTGATCCCATCAGGAAAATGCGATCTCATCATCTCATTGGAACCGATGGAAGGATTGCGTTACCTCCCCTACCTTAGCCCTACCGGCTGGTTGGTGACTAACGAAACTCCATTTGTCAACATCCCCAATTATCCGGAAACAGACAAAGTAATGGCAGAAATCGACAAACTGCCTCATAAGATAGTATTGAACGTAGACAAAGTGGCAAAAGAAGTAGGCTCCGCCCGCGTTGCCAACATTGTCTTACTGGGAGCGACAATCCCATTCCTAGGCATTGATTACGAAAAAGTGCAAGACAGCATCCGTGAAATCTTCCTGCGTAAGGGAGAAGCAATTGTAGAAATGAATCTTAAAGCATTGGCAGCCGGCAAAGAAATTGCGGAAAAGCTAATGCAATAAAAGGCATTACCATGAGTACACAATACTGGGAAGAAGAACTAGAAACCATGAGCCGGGAGAAGTTGCAGGAATTGCAGCTTCAACGGCTTAAAAAAACAATTAATATAGCTGCGAACGCTCCATATTACAAAGAAGTTTTCAGCAAACATGGCATCACAGCAGATAGCATACAGTCATTGGATGATATCCGCAAAATACCTTTCACTACCAAATCTGACATGCGCGCCCACTACCCGTTCGGACTGGTGGCAGGTGATATGAGCAATGATGGCGTACGTATTCACTCTTCCAGTGGTACCACCGGAAACCCTACTGTTATTGTTCACTCACAACACGACCTCGATTCCTGGGCCAATCTGGTAGCCCGCTGTCTGTACGCAGTAGGAATACGCAAGACTGACGTTTTCCAAAACAGCTCCGGATATGGTATGTTTACAGGAGGTTTAGGCTTCCAATACGGTGCAGAACGCTTGGGCTGCCTGACGGTCCCTGCCGCTGCAGGAAACAGTAAACGACAGATTAAATTCATCAACGACTTTAAGACCACCGCTTTACATGCTATCCCCAGCTATGCCATCCGCCTTGCAGAAGTCTTTCAGGAAGAAGGACTCGACCCCAAAGAAACCACACTGAAAACCTTGGTTATCGGTGCCGAACCTCATACCGACGAACAACGCCGGAAAATAGAAAAGATGCTGGGCGTAAAAGCATACAACAGCTTCGGTATGACAGAAATGAACGGTCCCGGTGTTGCTTTCGAATGTCAGGAACAGAATGGAATGCACTTCTGGGAAGACTGTTACCTGGTAGAAATTATCGACCCGGAAACAGGCGAACCTGTTCCGGAAGGCGAAATCGGAGAATTAGTACTTACGACTCTTGATCGTGAAATGATGCCGTTAATTCGCTATCGTACCCGCGATTTAACCCGTATCCTTCCCGGAAAATGCCCATGTGGCCGCACCCATATCCGTATCGACCGCATCAAGGGACGCAGTGATGATATGTTCATTATCAAGGGAGTAAACATCTTCCCGATGCAGGTAGAAAAGATTCTCGTACAATTCCCCGAGTTAGGCAGCAACTACCTGATTACGCTGGAAACGGTCAACAACCAAGACGAAATGATCGTCGAAGTAGAATTAAGCGACCTTTCTACTGACAATTATATTGAACTGGAGAAGATCCGCAAGGATATCACCCGCCAATTGAAGGATGAAATATTGGTGACTCCTAAAGTTAAACTGGTAAAGAAAGGCTCTCTCCCGCAAAGCGAAGGAAAAGCCGTCCGGGTGAAAGACTTAAGAGACAACAAGTAACGATTTAAATATCCATGTGCTAATATACCAACCGCTGTTTTCACCATGCGGGATGGAATATTAGCACATTATTAATTAATATCATACAGCATGCAATTACTTAAAAAGAGAATTTTGCAAGACGGAAAATGCTACGAAGGAGGTATCCTGAAAGTAGACGGTTTTATTAATCATCAAATGGACCCTGTCCTAATGAAATCAATCGGAGTCGAGTTTGTCCGCCGTTTCGCAGCCACAAACGTAAATAAGATTATGACAATCGAAGCCAGCGGCATCGCCCCGGCTATCATGACAGGTTACCTGATGGATTTACCAGTTGTATTTGCAAAGAAAAAGTCTCCTAAAACCATCCAGAATGCACTAAGCACCACTGTGCACTCATTCACCAAAGATCGTGATTATGAAGTCGTTATCAGCGCCGATTTCCTCACTCCAAACGACAATGTCCTTTTCGTGGATGACTTCCTCGCGTATGGCAATGCCGCATTAGGCATTATTGACCTCATCAAGCAATCCGGAGCAAATTTGGTAGGAATGGGATTCATTATTGAAAAAGCCTTCCAAAATGGGCGTAAAAAACTCGAGGAGCAAGGCGTCAGAGTAGAAAGCCTGGCTATCATTGAAGACCTATCCAATTGCTGCATTAAAATCAAAGACGAATAGATTAATTAGGGTTGAAATACTGCCCTTTATCTTTCGTTCTTTTTCCATATTGCACCGCATGCTGCGGACAAACATGATAACATGCCAGGCATGAGGTGCAATCCATTCCCCAAACAGGCTTTCCGTCCATCATCATGATATTCCCTACCGGACAACTCTTCTCACAACGCTTACATCCAATACAAGCATCCGTAGTATAAAAATTCTTCGGGGACATCTGAAAGCGATTAAATAAAGGATTGATAATCCTCGTCTTAATAAAAGGAATACTCCCTTCATGACAAAGAAACAACTCCTCCCTCCTACTTATTGAAGCATTAATCTGATTGACAGCCGGAATAGCATCTGCCAGTTTTTTCTCCTCCAGCTCTTTCTTATCTACGTCAAAACCGGGAAGCAGCACATAATTATTGGGCATAGTTACAGAAAAGCCGGCATGACACTTCCAGCCTTTATTACTCAAAGCCTTCTCCAGCACTTGCTGTGTAAGCCCGGTATCATCCCCACAAGAACAAACAAAAAACAAATATTGTCCTTTATACCCCTTTAAAGAGAGTTGTCGAATAAAATTAAGTACAATTTCAGGAGGTGCCCACGAATAGATAGGAAATACAAAACCGATCTTCTCATCTTCCCGCAAACAAAACTCCAGCGTTCTGTTCTTTAACGCATCGGGAATAAAAACCAATTCTTCTTTTTGCTCTTTGGAAAGCTGATTCGCAATCCATTTAGAATTACCAGTACCGGAGAAATAGAATATCATAGAAAAGTATATAAAAAAGCCGCATCGACGATGTGATGAAACTCTGATAGAACAAGATTTGAGCGCTCGCCCTCTTTGTAATCCACCGGCTTAAAGCTGTCCCGAAGGATGTGGCCCGCCATTGAAGAACGAAGCTTTCTCGGTGCATCAGATTAATTTGAAGAGTTTCCCGATCCAGTCGATACGGCTAATATTTTTGTATCACAAATGTAATAAGAATACATGAAACTAACAAGAAAAAAAAGGAATTTGTTTACCAACTAACATTTTTTTTATTCCCTTTCATCTGCCTAACAAAAGAAAAGTGTCAGTTACTAGCTTAGTAACTGACACTTTGTAACTCGTAAACTATTGATGCTTAAGCAGCTTTTGCTTTTGCAACTACAGCTTTGAAAGCTTCCGGGTGATTCATAGCTAAATCAGCCAAAACCTTACGGTTTATTTCAATACCGGCTTTGTGCAGACCGCCCATCAATTTAGAATAAGACATTCCTTCAAGACGTGCAGCAGCGTTGATACGTTGTATCCAAAGAGCGCGGAAGTTTCTTTTCTTATTTCTACGGTCACGGAACGCGTAAGTCAAACCCTTTTCCCAAGTGTTTTTAGCTACGGTCCATACATTCTTTCTTGCACCAAAGTAACCTCTGGTTAATTTCAAAATTTTCTTTCTTCTTGCTTTTGAAGCAACATGATTTACTGATCTTGGCATAGTTTTACTTTTTTTGAATGTTAGCGCCGCTACTTCACGCAGCGAACTTCAGGCTAATGCATTCGGTTAATACTTTAATAATACTTTTACGCTTTTGATTACTTCATTGCTAAGAGTTCCTTAACCTGGCTTACATTTGTTGTATCAACAGTTGTAGAGTAGCACAGATTTCTTTTTCTCTTCTTAGTTTTCTTAGTCAAAATGTGACTGTGAAAAGCGTGCTTTCTTTTGATTTTACCTGTTCCGGTAAGGGTAAACCTTTTTTTAGAACCGGAGTTAGTCTTCATCTTTGGCATCTTACTTGTTTTTAAATTATTAAATATATAATGGCAACGCACTATACCTGCGCGTTACGCATCTTTTCTTATTCTTCGCCCGTTTCCGGCTTCTCTGCTTTTTGTACAGGAGCAGGTTTCGGCGCACCAGCTGTTGCCGGCTTTTTAGAAGCTTCTTTCTTTTTCGGAGAAAGCTGAATAGTCATGCGCTTACCTTCCAGTATCGGCATTTGATCTACTTTAGCATAGTCTTCCAGGTCATTTGCAAAACGAAGCAAAAGCACTTCACCTTGTTCCTTGAAAAGGATGGAACGACCTTTAAAGAATACATAAGCCTTCACTTTATCGCCATCTTCCAAAAATCCCTTAGCATGCTTCAACTTAAAGTTGTAATCATGGTCGTCTGTCTGGGGTCCGAAACGGATTTCCTTCACATTAACCTTAACCTGCTTCGCTTTCTGTTCCTTCTGGCGTTTCTTTAATTGATAAAGAAATTTAGAATAATCAATAATACGACAAACAGGGGGTTGAGCATTAGGAGAAATTTCCACTAAATCCAATTCTTTCTCTTCAGCCATTTTCAGAGCCTGAAAGATTGGATATACTTTCGGTTCAATATCATCGCTTACTATGCGAACTTCCTTGGCACGAATCTGTTCATTGATTCTGTATTGCCCTTTTAGAGTGTCATTCTTCATTAAAAACGTTTACTTCCTAGTTTGATCTTTTTATTGTTATACTAAATATTTTATTCTGAAACGGCTGCAAAGTTACCATTTATTTATCATATTCTGAACTTCTTCGTTCAAAATTTTAGCAAATTCTTCAAATTTCATGGTTCCTTTGTCCCCTTCGCCTTGTCT
This sequence comes from Bacteroides sp. 1001136B_160425_E2, assembly GCF_015559655.1. Lineage (NCBI taxonomy): Bacteria > Pseudomonadati > Bacteroidota > Bacteroidia > Bacteroidales > Bacteroidaceae > Bacteroides > Bacteroides sp. 1001136B_160425_E2. The sequence goes on from NZ_JADMQH010000029.1 coordinate 17,884, forward strand.
ACGAACAGAAACTTCACCATTTTCTGCTTCTTTTTCGCCGACAATCAGCATATAAGGAATACGTTTCATTTCATTATCACGGATCTTACGGCCGATCTTTTCGTTGCGGTCATCCACAATCGCACGGATTTCGTGCATCTTCAGATACATCTTCACCTGCTCTGCATATTCATTGAACTTCTCACTGATTGGCAGAATAACTACCTGTTCCGGTGTCAGCCACAATGGGAACTTACCGGCAGTGTGTTCAATCAGTACGGCAACAAAACGTTCCATTGATCCGAACGGAGCACGATGAATCATTACCGGACGATGCTTCTGATTGTCAGAGCCCATATATTCAAGTTCAAAACGTTCCGGTAAGTTGTAGTCAACCTGGATCGTACCCAGCTGCCAACGACGACCGATAGCGTCTTTCACCATAAAGTCAAGTTTAGGACCATAGAAAGCTGCCTCTCCATACTCAATCTTAGCAGGCAAGCCTTTTTCCGCACAAGCCTCGATAATAGCCTGTTCAGCCTTTTCCCAGTTATCATCACTACCGATATACTTTTCACGGTTCACTTTATCACGCAAAGATATCTGTGCTTCAAAATTCTGGAAATCCATAGAACGGAACACAATAGATATGATATCCATCACACGAAGGAATTCATCTTTCACTTGTTCCGGACGGCAGAAGATATGCGCATCATCCTGTGTAAAGCTACGAACACGAGTTAAACCGTGTAACTCACCACTTTGTTCATAACGACAAACCGTACCAAATTCTGCAATACGCAGTGGAAGGTCCTTATATGAACGTGGGAAGTTCTTGTAAATCTCACAGTGGTGAGGACAGTTCATGGGTTTCAAGAAATACTCTTCACCCTCTTCCGGAGTATGAATAGGCTGGAATGCATCCTTACCATATTTTGCATAGTGCCCTGAAGTCACATACAGCAATTTATTACCGATTGGCGGAGTGATTACTTCCTGATAATCGTAACGTGTCTGGATACGACGCAAGAACTCTTGCAGACGCAGACGCAATGCAGTACCTTTCGGCAACCACATAGGCAATCCCTTACCAACAGTTTCAGAGAACATAAACAACTGCATCTCTTTACCGATCTTACGGTGGTCACGCTTCTTCGCTTCCTCCAGCAATACCAGATATTCATCCAGCATTTTCTTTTTCGGGAACGTGATACCATAAATACGAGTCAGCATCTTACGATCTTCATGACCACGCCAGTAAGCACCAGCCACAGCAGTCAGTTTGATAGCCTTGATCGGAGCAGTCGTCATCAAGTGAGGACCACGACAAAGGTCAGTAAATGCACCCTGGGTATAAGTTGTAATGTGTCCGTCTTCCAGTTCGGAGATCAATTCACATTTGTATGTTTCGCCACGATCGCCAAACATTTTCAGAGCATCTGTCTTTGCGATGCTTTTTCTGACTACATCTTCTTTCTTTGCAGCCAGTTCCAACATTTTAGCTTCAATGGCAGGAAGGTCACTTTCTTTAATCACAGCTTCACCCGGATCCACATCATAGTAGAATCCGTTCTCGATAGCCGGCCCTATACCAAACTGGATACCCGGATAAAGTTCCTGCAAAGCTTCCGCCAGCAAGTGTGCACTTGTATGCCAAAACGCATGTTTACCTTCTTCATCATCCCATTTATAAAGAACAAAATTAGCATCTTCATTAATAGGACGTCCTAAATCATAAGTCTCGCCGTTCACGCCACACGCCAGCACTTCCTGTGCCAGACGCGAGCTGATACTTTCAGCAATCTGTAAACCGTTCACTCCTTCGTTATACTCACGAACGGAGCCATCGGGAAATGTTATCTTTATCATAATATGATGATGTTATATTTTCATAATTTGAACGCAAAAGTAACTAAATCTTTTGAGTTTTCTATTTTTTATCAAAAAAATGTTATTCCGATTGATCTGTAAAACGTTTGATGACATTATAAGCAGAAACAATCCCCAACTCACCGGCTTTACTCAAATCTGAAATACCCAGCTTATTATTTCCTAAGAAAATATGAGTCAGTCCACGGTTGAAATATGCGTCCGCAAAATCAGGATTCAACTCAATCGCCTTATCATAGTCGGCAATTGCAGCCCGGTAATCTTTCAGCATGGCAGAAACATTAGCACGATTATAATATGCATATACAAAGTCCGGAGCCAGATTAATCACCTTATCCAAATCTTTTCTCACTACTTCATAATCTACCGCAGTAATCTCTTTACGCTTATTATCACCAGGAACAACATCTGTTTCAACAGCTTGTTCAGCCTTTTGATATTCCAACTGTTTACAACGAATCAATGCACGCATAAAATATGCCGGGAAGAAATCACCATCCAGCAAGATTGTCTGAGTCAAATCAGAAACCGCGCTCGAGAAATCCTGCACCAGATAAAAATCAATAGCACGGGCAAAACGTTTCGAAGCATTCTTTTCATCTTCCACAATAGCCGATGTATGTGTATCGATCAAGGCAAAATGCACTTTCACCTGTTCTTCCGTCAACGGAGCTTCCATATTCGTGATGCGAAGACGTTTCGGAAGTACACCCGTACGGTTTAAATCCTCAATATATTTGTGGAAGTTCACCGAACGCTTCACGTCACTCATCTTCTCATAATAAGTCAAAGCAAACATCGGCTCCATCGTTATATTTACGTTCTTATCCTGCACACGTCCACGATAATCACTTGTATAGCGTTGTTCAGCTTCAGAATCATCGGCAATCACTATCTTACGATAATTATTCATATTCTTATCCGATTTCTTACGGGTCTTCTCTCCGCCTTCATCTTCGTCTTCCTTATCCTTATTCTGTGCTACATCTTTATTCGTCACACCGTTCTGCTTATCTATCTGAGCTTTCATGACTTTAAATTCGTCCTGCTCCGCTCCTTTCTTGTCGCCAATCTTTCTGCGAGCTTCCGAACGCTGGTAATATCCGGCAAGGAAGTTCGGATACTGGTTGATAACGGTTGTGTAATCTTGTATAGCCCCACGATAATCACCCGTTTGCGCACGTAGTAATCCACGGTTAAAGACAGCCATCATATTATCCGGCTCCATTTTGATGACAAAGTCAAAATCTTCAATAGCCCGGTTGTCATCTCCTACCTGAGCACGCAACAAACCACGGTTATAATGGCCGATAAAGTTATTCGGATCAATATCCAACGCCAGATCATAATCGCTCATAGCGCCTCTCAAATTATTCTGATGAAAACGTGCCAACGCACGGTTTATATAATTTCCCGCATTCTTAGCACTCAAAGGAATAGCGCGGTTGAAATCCGCTTCAGCTTCCGCATACTTAGCCTGCTGTAATTTAACGATCGCTCTTGCAGACCATGCGTCCGGATCATATTTATCCAATTCAAGAGCCTTATTGAAGTCATTCAAGGCAGCAATCGTATCCTTCTGTTGCAAAGATACTTCCCCCCTCATCAAATATGCGCGGGTATAACGCGGAGACACTTTCAGCAAACTTTCCAAATCCTCTTTCGCAGCATCATAATCTTTCTTCTGGATATGGGATAATGTCAAGTTATGCCATAAGGTAATATTCTCCGGATCATAATGCAATGCTTTCTTGTAATCCTCAATCGCTCCATCAAATTTACTCTGACGAATCCTAGCCAAACCACGAATCTGATAAGCCCCCACCACAAACGGATTGCGTTGGATAGCCGCATCACAGTCAGTTTCAGCACCCTGAAAATCCTCCAGATTTAGTTTTGCCAATGCTCTGAAGAAATAGGGCTCATACAGATAAGGTTTAGCGTTAATAACCTGGTTAAAGTACTGAATAGAAAGTACATAATCCTCAAAATAAAGAGCGTTTCGGGCAATAGTCATCACCCGATCCGTATTTATCTGAGCACACACCAGCGTTGGGAACAGTAATAAAACTGTTAAGATTCTTTTTACCATTGATATTTTATGCTTGTAAACGAAGCAAAAATAATGCTTTTCGCTTACTTAACAGGGATATAAACGTTTTTTATCTTTATTTCACCTGTTTCATCTTATAAGAACTGCGTGCTTTTCCCTTCAACATCGTATTCAGCTTTCCTTTAATCATCTGCTTACGAAGTGGTGAGATATGATCGATAAACATCTTACCATCCAAATGATCGAATTCATGCTGCATCACCCGAGCCAGATAACCTTCTACCTCTTCTTCATGCTCCACGAAGTTCTCGTCCATATATTTCACACGAATTTTATCACCTCTTTTCACTGTTTCATGAATACCGGGAAGACTGAGACATCCCTCTTCCATACTCACTTCTTCGCCCCCGACTTCCAAAATGTGAGGATTGATATAAGCCTTATTGAAGTCTTTGAATTCAGGATATTCTTCCGAAAGCGGATCCAGCGTAATAGTAACCACGCGAATAGGCAAACCAATCTGCGGAGCAGCCAGTCCTACGCCGTCGGCGTGTACCATTGTTTCAAACATGTTCTCAATCAACTCTTTCAGGTTCGGATAATCCGGTGTTATGTCCTCTGCAACCTTTCTCAATACAGGCTGACCATATACATAAATAGGTAAAATCATATTTTTATACTCTACTAAAAATTAAGTTATTCAATATCTTCTATTAAAAACGTTTACTCTCCAAATATGTTTGCAAAATAATAGTAGCACTTATCTCATCCACCAATGCTTTGTTTTGGCGGTCCTTTTTCTTCAGACCGGCCTCCAGCATGGTACGGTGCGCAAGAACAGAAGTGAACCGTTCGTCCACATATTCGACCGGAAGGTCCGGATAGCGTTTCTTAAGCGAACGAACAAAAGGTTCTATATTCTTCATATTCTCCGAAACCTCATTATTCATTTGCTTTGGCAATCCAATAATAATCCGCTCCACCGGTTCTTTAGCCATATATTCACCGATAAAGTTCAGAAGTTCATGCGTAGGCACCGTTGTCAATCCGTTTGCGATCAACTGCATTGTATCGCTCACAGCTATCCCAGTACGCTTTCTTCCATAATCTATTGCTACTATTCTGCTCATGGGGTACAAAAATACAAAAAAAGACGCTTCCCGTGAAAGGAAACGTCTCTTTTATTCTATTATTTCAAATGTATATTATTCTTCAACAATAGCTACACGGCTCAACTTAGCATCATCATAGAACATGTTGCTTACGCCACCCTTGTAATCAACCTTCAACTGAGAAGCAGGAACACCAAATTCATTAACCATCAGGTCACGAACAGCTTCAGCTCTCTTCTTACTCAATTTCATGTTATATTCAGCAGATCCAGTACCTTTATCAGCATAACCTGTTACAGTAAATACTTTATCAGTTGCTTTGATACCCTTAGCCATAGCTTCGATATTCATGTACTCTCTCTTGCTGATGTTGCTCTTTCCGATATTGAATACAACAACGAAACGTGGAATGAAACCAGCTTCTTTCTTAACGATCACTTCCGGTTTCTTGTTACGTGCTTCAACCAAGTCACGTTTCAAAGATTCGTTTTCACCCTTCAGAGCGTTTACTCTATCTCTCATGTCGTTCAACTGGCTTTCCGGAACCATAGGTACAGTAGGAACAGCATCCCAGCCACGTTTCTTGAACTTGTAAGTAACACCTACAGTCAGACCAGCCAATCCTTCAGGACCTGAGTTACCAAATGCGCCTTTCATCAAAAGTCCGCGCAATTCAACGTTAAGATCCAAAGCTGAAGACAGACGGAAACGGTTGATCAAACCGGCATTGATACCCAGTTCATCATAACCCGGACCTTTACCTGTGTGTACAAATCCAGCACCTACATAAGGAATGAATGAGTACAGACGATCTTCTTTATAACCACAGAACATATTGGTAAGGTTCAACAATACGTCTCCGTGAAGGTTAACAACATTCCATTTTTCTTTGTAGTAACCATTAGAGTACTGTCCTCCGTCTACAAGCGGACCGTTAGCATAAGGAGTAGCACCTTTAGCCTGAAGACCATTGTAAGCTACACGCAATCCGATACCTGGAGTAAACCACTTACCTACAGCAATGTCAAGTGCCGGAGCAAGACGTTTTCCGAAATCGGCTTTACCATCATTGTCGCCAAAATACATTTGTGCGCCAACGCCACCACTAATAAACCAGTTAGCACCAAAGCGGTTAGTTTCCACTCTATAACTCTTTGCTGCATTTTCTTTTTCTTGTGCAGGCAAACATACAGATGCTGCTGCCAATAAAATAAACAATAAACCCTTTTTCATCTCAATTTATTTTAGTAAATAATATATTTCAATTGTCTTACAGGATAGATACACAACCCAAATGTTCTACACCTGACTAAGAGACAATAAACGTCATCCTTCTTTCTAAATTTGGTGCAAATATAGATATTTAATATAACACAAACAAAAAAACACGTAAATTTTCATTCATTCATAGATTTTTATAGAGCGATAAAAGTCTTAGATAACTCCAGAAGGCATCTGAAAGGGTTTGTGACAAAAGAATTAAAACAAAAAAATAGTCAATGATAAATGCTATCACTGACTATTTCTCTTTTTGGTCTATATACTTTTAATATACCAGTTTTACATTGTCAATCCATAATGTATTTCCCGGAGAACCGATATAAGCTCCCCCATGACTGGATGTGAACTGAAGACACATATGAGTAGGAACGTCATTTTCATCTCCCCAAGCCACTTCATGAATAGGTACACTTTCACCTTTGCTGTTCACCGTATAACTTTCTGTCACTTGCAGGCGCATCATGTGCGACTTATATTCCGGACGATTCGTTATGTCGCCATACATAATCTCATAGGTCGCATTATTTTTCCAGTCCGTGGAGTGATAATAATAAGTCACCATTGTCCCTATCCGTTTCGCGTACACATTTCCATTAGCGTCTTCCCAACGTTTTTGCAGAAACAGGATAGCTGCCGGATAATCTTTTCCGGGCACATCCGTAATCTTACTGAAACCGGTAGCACGAATACGATTCTCCCGGTCAGACATCTTCACCTTGTAATCAAACTGAAGAGCAACCGGTTTTTTTGTAAACGGAATACCCGTCTGCAACATTTTCTGCGGATTTTTAGTACCCTTAATGGGTTCATGCACCGAACCGGTAAAGACAGAACCTGCCGCCAGCACCGTAATATTAACCAATCCCAGCACTTTCACACTTTCCATGCGCGTATCCAAACGTGCACAGTATCCATCTCCCCGCTTCTCCGGGAAAACCGAAGTATTGGTTTTCGTAATACCGGCCACTTTCGCCATCACATTCGAAGTAGCCCAAGGCGATCCGCCCATATTCTTATAAACCTGATCCCCCTTAATCACCGACGTCGGCCCTATCGCATATACATTCTTAGTATTTCCGCCAATAATGCTCGACTCCTTTATCTGACGGTCCACCCATTGATCCATGTTCCCGAAAGGAAGCATTTCGACTTTATGTTGCGCCATCAAAGACAAGGAAGAAATAAATGCAACGAAACCTGTCATCAACAGGCGATGAATGCTTTTCTGAATCATCAATACTTTTCCTTTCTTTTTCTTCTTATAAATTATAATCCCATTGTTTCAAAGCAAAATCCCAGTTCTTTTCTACCAATTGAATCGTACGGTCGTCATATTTATATTTATTCTTCTTATATCCCTTCTTTCCGCCCACGTATTTTTCTATATCATTACGCGCTTCGGCAAATCCCGGGATAGAAAGAGACTTATAAATATTTTCCGTCATTCCCATCGCATCCGCTTCGAAATCTTCAAATTTCACTTCTATCAGGTTACCTTCCGGAATAAATTTCTTATCCGATTCATACTTATGATAAAGCTTTGCATAGATAGAAAGGATATTTTCCTCCAATTGTTCATTGCTGACATCCTGTAACTTCAACGGTTGAATCGTATTTGTAAAGAAACTGCGTGTAGATTCGAATACGGTATACGGGTTACGCATCAGGTAGATAAACTTAGCATTCGGGAACATTTTCACCAATTCCTTCACCCTTCCGGTATGCGGAGGATTCTTACTAAGGAATTGAGTTCCGTGAGTATTCCACAAAGAAATCTTAATCAATTTAGTGAATACCTCTTCAAACACCTTCAATTCGGCATCCGTAATGTCATCAAACAAAAGATATTTATCGGCATACTCCTGCTGATATTTCGGCAGAAACCAGAAATTATAATAGGTATAAGGCATCATGTTCGACAAAGCAAACTCCTCTTCCTGAGGAAGATCCACTGCCAGTTCCATATTATCCGTCGGACGCTTATCCGGCATCAGCCAACTCATATTCTTTTTGAAGAAAGGTTGTCCCCACATCATCAGATGAGGAAATACAGTCTGATAAGTAGTGTTATACCCAAAATGCTTGTCACAAGAGAACACATTATGCACAAACGTAGTTCCGCTTCGCCAGTGTCCCAGAATGAATACCGGATCATGCTCTAACGACTGATTAGCGAGCAGTTTCTCGTAACGCTTGTCTTGTAATGCCGCCAATGGAGAAAGCAAGCGACACACAGCCTTGGTCAATCGATATTTCCCCTTGTAGGCTGCATCAATTTCACGACCGGCAGTGATAGCCTTGAATGTCTTCCAGTCGGCACCTACCAATGTATTAATCGGAAGTTTATTAAATTCGAGTAATCCCACTTTGTTAATTTAAAATTAAAGATTAAAAATTAAAAATGACAGGATGCTGTCATTTTCTGTTTTCAATTTATTGTTTAACAATCTATTTTATTAGTCGTACGGCCAAGCCTTGGCGTTCCAACTCCTTCACAGCTTTTTCTACCGCTTCATAATGTTCCGGAGCAATTCCCAGCTTCGTCATATCCAATACCGGAATATCTTCCGTGTCACTCATATCTTTCATTTCCACCCGGTCGATAATCATACCTACTGCAGAAGTATTATTGGTGATCGGATCAATCAAGATAAAGGAACCGCACGATTTATTTTTCTTATAAGGATCAAAGAACAGCTCTTTAGCTGTAGTCAACACCACGCGGGCAATCTGATTCAATTGCAAAGGCAAAGTTTCTTTGGTCAACTGACCATTCTCCAGAGACAGATGTTCCATTGTATTCACATCCACCTTATACTTTATTGTATCGATGCGCGTACGGCTCAAATTGGTAGTCTGCTTAATAAAGAACGATTTATTAATATCCATCGGCTCTTCATCCATCCACACCATCATAGCTTCGAAGTTACGATCCACAGTCGGCAAATTGTCAGGATGCACCAACATCTCACCACGCGACACGTCAATTTCATCCTCCAATGTCAATGTCACAGACTGCGGTGGGAAAGCATAATCCAACTCTCCGTCATAAGTCACGATGCTCTTCACCTTAGATGTTTTTCCGGAAGGAAGTGCCATCACTGTATCGCCTTTGCGAACAATCCCTGACGCAACTTTACCGCAAAATCCTCTGAAATCCAAATTCGGACGAAGCACATACTGAACCGGGAAACGGAAATCCGTAAAGTTGTGGTCATTGTCAATATGAACCGTTTCAAGGAAATCAAGCAAAGAAATCCCCTTGTACCACGGAGTACGTTCAGACTTATCCACCACATTATCCCCATCCAATGCAGAGAGCGGAATACAGTTTACATCTGGAATACCCAACGGAGCAACAAACGTCTTATAGTCAGCCACGATCTCATTAAAACGCTCTTCCGAGAAATCCACCAAGTCCATCTTATTGACAGCCAACACCACATGTTTGATACCCAGCAAAGACACCAAGAAAGTGTGACGACGAGTCTGGGTAATCACTCCCGTACGGGCATCCACCAAAATGACAGCCAAGTTCGCCGTAGATCCGCCGGTAATCATGTTACGGGTGTACTGCTCGTGCCCCGGAGTATCTGCGATGATAAATTTTCGGCCATTAGTAGAAAAATAGCGATAAGCCACATCAATAGTAATTCCCTGTTCACGTTCAGCCTTCAAACCATCCAGCAATAACGCATAGTCGATATGCTCACCTGCATTTCCTACACGCTTACTATCACGTTCCAGTGCATCCAGTTGATCTTCATACAATTTCTTACTGTCAAATAACAAGCGTCCGATCAATGTTGATTTTCCGTCATCCACCGAACCCGCAGTCAACAGTCTCAATAAGTCTTTCTGTTCATCCTTGTCCAGAAAAGCTTTTATATCTAATTTATTATCTGCCATTACTAGTTACAATTAAAAGTATCCTTCACGTTTCTTTTGTTCCATACTACCCTCCTGATCAAAATCAATCACGCGAGTAGTACGCTCACTCTTGGTGGTAGTCATCATTTCTTCCACAATCTCTTCGATTGTAGCAGCTCCACTTTCCACCGCCCCAGTCAGAGGCCAGCAGCCCAACGTACGGAAACGCACCATCTTCATTTCAATCTGATCCCGGTACTTTTCAGGCAAACGCTCATCATCTGCCATAATAATATTACCATCCAAATTAATCACCGGACGTTCTTTAGCATAATAAAGCGGAACAATCGGAATATTCTCCAGACGAATATACTGCCAGATGTCCAGCTCTGTCCAGTTGCTAATCGGGAATACACGGATACTTTCTCCCTTGTGCACACGGGCATTATAAATATCCCACAATTCAGGACGCTGATTTTTCGGGTCCCATTGATGAAATTTATCCCGGAAAGAGAAAATACGTTCCTTCGCGCGTGACTTTTCCTCATCACGGCGGGCACCACCAAATGCTGCATCAAACTTATATTTATCCAGCGCATGAAGCAATGCCTGCGTCTTCATCAAGTCTGTATGCACTTTGCTTCCATGCGTAAAAGGTCCTACCCCTGCATGAAAAGCCTCCATATTACTTTCCACGATCAGATTCCATCCGTGCTTCTTCGCATATTCATCACGGAACTGAATCATCTCCTTAAATTTCCATTTCGAGTCGATGTGCATCAATGGGAATGGCACTTTACCCGGATAAAACGCTTTTTCAGCCAAGCGTACCATCACCGAAGAATCCTTTCCGATACTGTAAAGCATCACCGGATTCTCAAATTCCGCCGCCACCTCGCGGATGATATGAATAGACTCGGCTTCGAGTTCCTTCAAGTGGCTTAATTTATATTCTTCCATTATTTTAAAAATTATGAATTACGAATCATGAATTTGCAGATAACCGCACACTAATTCTTCATTCCTCATTCGTCATTCTTCATTTTATACTCTTCACTTTTGGCAAAACAAGCTCCAACAAACGGTTCACCGATTCCTCCAAAGTCAATTTGGAAGTATCCAGTGACAAAGCCGGATGTTCCGGGACCTCGAATGGTGCGGAAATTCCTGTAAAATTCTGAATCTCCCCTTTCCGCGCCTTCGCATATAAGCCTTTCACATCACGTTTCTCACATTCCTCCAGCGGAGTGCTAACGAAAACTTCCAGGAAATCATCCTTACCGATAATATTTGCAGCCATTTCGCGAATATCATTATTAGGGCTGATAAATGCAGCAATTGTAATGATGCCACTATCCAGAAACAGCTTAGACACTTCAGCTATACGACGAATATTTTCCACCCGGTCCGTTTCGGAGAATCCCAGGTTATTATTAATTCCACTACGGATATTATCCCCATCCAAGATACGGCAAAGCAATCCGCGCTTGTGGAGTTCGCGTTCCAATGCAATAGCAATCGTGCTCTTTCCGGAACCGCTCAATCCGGTAAACCAGATCATCACACTGTGCTGTCCCAAAAGCTCTTCCTTGTCCTGCCGCGTCATCATGCGGTCAAATATCGGATATATATGGTTCTTTTCTTCCATTTACAAATTTATTTATTTATTAAAAGTTCCAAATCAACGGGATCAGGATAATAGATATTAAGAAAGTTATAATATTAAGTGGCAATCCGATACGTACAAAATCCGTAAACTTATAGTTGCCGATACCTTGCACAATCAGATTCGTCTGATAACCGATAGGCGTTGAGAAACTTGCAGACGCAGCCATACAAATCACCACAAAGAATGGTGTAGGACTTACTCCCAATTGCGAAGCAATCGACAATGCCAGCGGGAAAGCCAAGGCAGCCGCAGCATTATTCGTTATCAGTTCCGTAAACAAATTCGTAATGATAAACAACATCGCGAGCAATACGTACGGACCATAATCATCACTCAATCCGATAATAAACTTCGCAACGCTATCCGCCACACCGGAGTTCACCATTGCTTTGCTGATAGCAAAAGCACAAGCAATCGTAATCAATATATCCCACGAAATATATTTAGTATATTTACGGGCTGGGAACAGATTTGTCCATGCCATAATAATAGTAGTGATAGACACAAAGAAAAACATATCCAACTTGATATCCGGAAACATCTCCTTTGTTACCGGAAGTTCACCCACCGTTGCGCCGACAATCATCAGAACCAACAATAACAAAGCAAACCACCGTTTTTTCTTTCCGGTAGTATCCGGTTCATTTCCGTTCGTCAACAAAACGAATACAGAAGATTCACCCCATGTCGGGATAAATGTATCATCAGCCATCACCACCAGCGTATCTCCTTCGTGAAGTACCACATCCTCCAGATTCGACACAAAACGTTGTCCGTTACGTGTTTTAATCTCTTTTACCTCTGCACCGTAATGACGTTGGAAATTAAAATCCTTCAGTTTTTTATTGATACCAGGAAAACGGGCACCTAAAACAGCCTCTACCCGATGCAACTTTTCTCCTTCCTCTACCTCCTCATCCGGCACAGCCGTGTCCGGGCGTGCATCCGGCAAAAGACGCTTGGAAAAAAGAAATATATAAATAATCCCGGCAATAGCAATAAATATTCCCACCTTTCCAAGTTCGAACATGGAGAAGCCTTCAAATCCGGCTTCCAATATCATTCCATGCACCACCAGGTTGGTAGAAGTACCGATCAACGTACAGATACCTCCCAAAATAGTCACATAAGAAAGAGGAATCAAGAACTTCGTAGCCGGGAGATTCACCGATTTAGCCCAATGCTTGATAATCGGGGCAAAAATAACCACGACAGGCGTATTGTTCAGAAAAGCAGAAATAAATGCCACCGAAGGTAAGATACGTAACTGTGCTTTAAACACCGTCGTCTTTCCTTGCGGAAGCAACTTCTTTATCACTTGCCCCAGTGTACCCGACTGACGAATACCTTCACTCACTAAAAACAGCAGAGCAACGGTAATCATCCCTTTATTACTAAACCCTTCCAGCATCTCCTTAGGAGTCAGGATACCGGCACACAGAAACAAAACCACTACCGAAAAAAGTATCATGCCCGGTCGCATCTTATCCGCTACCAAAGCCGCTACCATTCCTAATAGGGATAATAGTACAAATACAATTTCAAATGTCATATAAACATTATTTAGTGTTCTCTTTTTGACTCAACGACAAACCACGGATTCAATAAATCCTCCTTATTATATCGTAAAGGCTCTTCCTTTCCAGCCTGATATACTTCCATCCCTGCGGCACGGGCTATCGCATGCCCTGCGGCCGTATCCCACTCCATTGTCGGAGCGAAACGCGGATATACATCAGCCTTTCCTTCAGCAACCAGACAGATTTTAATAGAACTTCCACTCGAAATCAACTCCACACTGCCGTGTTTCTTCTTTAAATCTGCAATATATGATTCTGTTTCAGGCGACAGGTGCGAACGTGAAGCAACCACAATCAGGTGATCGCGCACTTCCTTCAAAGGTATCCGTTCCGATTTCCCGATCAGTTCTTCCAATGCCGCGCCGTCACCTTCCAAACTGACAATACCGGAACATTTATACGCCCCTGCACCTTCAATCCCGAAATAAAGTTCTTTTTTCACAGGTACATAAATAACACCGAACACAGGTACAGAATTCTGCACCAAAGCGATATTTACCGTAAACTCTCCATTACGCTTGATAAACTCCTTCGTTCCATCCAGAGGATCTACAATCCATAAAGAATCCCACTCACGCCGAGTCTCATACCCTAGATGCTTCCCTTCTTCACTAAGAACAGGAAAAGGAGTATCATTCAGAATAGCCGCAATCGCTTCATGCGCTTTTCTGTCTGCTATAGTTAGCGGAGAGTTATCAGCCTTCCTCTCTATTTCAAAGTCCGATGCCGGATCATTATAAATAGAAAGAATCTTTTCACCTGCTTTTAAAGCCGCGTCGATAGCAGCCATTACATATTTTTGTTCCATTCAATCTCTATAATTAATGCCTTATTCACATTCAGGCAATACATTCTCCAAATTAAGAGTTGACAAAAGTAAAAACTTTCTTTGCTATAAAAGTTTCCCTCCTATCATTTATAACTTCTTTTAGTAGAAAGATAAAAATATCTAAACGAAAAAAGTCACTCATTTTCAATAAAAAAGCAGTAACTTCCCAGTTACCGCCTTCTTATTCGGAAAAAACGTTCGTTCTTTCCAATATATATTACCAAAAAGAAATCAATATACGCGATACAGCAACCAAGCACCCTGGAAATCCGAACGGTTCGGATATTTAGCCTTGAATGCGTCGCGAGCTTCAGCTGCAGCAGCCTTATCAGCAAATGAGTTTACGATAACACGATACATTGCCTTGTCAGCATTAAATGCAATCGTAGAGTGATATCCCTGTCCATCCAACCAATCTTTCAGGCCTTCTGCATTTGCTTTCACACCAAAGCTACCTGCTACGACGCTATAATCTTTCAACCCTTCGTTGCCGGAGACCACTGTAACCTTTTCCTGACGAACGCCGGATGTATCTGCCACTTTAGTAGTTGTCACAGGAGCTGCAACCACCGGAGTTACTTCTACCGGAGCTTCCACCTGCGGTTCTGCCAATTCTTGTTGTTTCGCTTTTTCGTAAGCTTTCTTATAGGCACTTTCGCTGGATTTACAAGATGCAAATGCTAGCACCAAGCATACTCCCATTCCTAATACGACTAATTTTTTCATATTCCTATACTCTGTTTTAATTAATAATTCAATATTCTCGTCTATTACATTTAGTTTCGGGCAACAAAATAATAGAAATTTTATCATCCGGCAAAGAAATCCGTCAAAAAAACGTCTATTCCGGCTTTTTCTTATACGAAATAGTACCCGTTGCCTGATAAGTAGGCATCAAAAGCACCTCCGCAATCTGAATATGCGCAGGAGCCGACGCGGCAAAATAAACCGTTTCCGCAATGTCATCTCCTGTCAACGGACGAATCCCTTTATAAAAATTATCAGCCGCTTCCTTATCTCCCCGGTAACGCACCACTGTAAAGTTCGTCTCCACCATTCCCGGTTTGATGTTCGTCACTCTCAACGGAGTATCCACCAAATCGATCCGGAGTCCGTCTGAAAGAGCTTTCACGGCAGCTTTCGTTGCGCAATACACACTACCTCCCGGATAAGCGGCATCACCGGCAATAGAGCCGATATTAATAATATGTCCGCGCCCGCGTTCTACCATACCGGGCACCACCAAACGCGTCATTGCCAGCAGTCCTCTTATATTCGTATCGATCATGACATCCCATTCATCCAGGTTACCCTCGAATTCTTTATCCACGCCGATCACCAGTCCGGCGTTGTTCACCAACACATCAATCGCCTTCCATTCTTCGGGCAATGATTCCAAAGAGGCGGTAGCCAGCTTCCGATCACGTACATCAAAGGGCAATACACAAACCCGTACACCATGCGTCGCTTCCAGTTCGGCTTTCAGTTCTTCCAGTTTCGAAACGGTACGGGCATTCAGAATCAGATTCCATCCCTCCTTCGCAAATTTACGGGCACAACCTTCTCCAATTCCGCTACTGGCACCGGTTATAAAAACAATTTTAGCTTCCATTATGTTTTGATTTACAATATTCGAAAACAAAAGTACGCCTTAACCGTCAAAGGTTAGCTACGAAAGTCAGTTAAATAAGATTAAACCACTAAAGAAAAAAGAATTATAAAACAAAGCACTTTTTTTCTATTTTCATGAACAACCTTTCCATAAAAATGTTATATTTGTTGTATCATAATCATTTTAAACATTATACATTATGAAAGGATTGAATGTTTTAGCAGCTTTTCTGGGTGGTGCAGCCGTAGGCGCAGCCCTTGGTATTTTATTTGCTCCTGAAAAAGGCGAAGATACCCGTCACAAAATCGCAGAAATTCTTCGTAAAAAAGGAATCAAACTAAACCGTAGCGAAATGGAAACTCTCGTTGATGAGATTGCTGCGGAGATGAAAGGAGAAATAGCAGAATAAGTAAGTAACCAAAGACTAAAAACAGAGCGACTATGTTTGCAGACGATAAAAGTATTGAGAATTTTCAGCAGTTATTTTTTGAGTTTAAGAAATATCTGGAGCTTCAAAAAGAATATACCAAATTAGAATTGACGGAAAAGTTAACCATACTTTTTTCCACGTTAATTATGATATTAGTACTTATTATCCTTGGCATGGTTGCCCTGTTTTATCTGCTTTTTGCTCTTGCTTATATATTGGAGCCTTTAGTGGGCGGTCTGATGTCGAGTTTCGCCATCATAGCAGGCATCAATGTTGTTCTCATCGCCTTGGTTATTATTTTCCGCAAGCAGCTCATCATTTCTCCAATGGTGAACTTCCTCGCTAATTTATTTTTAACTGATTCAAATAAATAAATTATGAATGCGCAGACCCCGCAGAAATTTACATTAGAAGAGATTGCCGAACGTAAAAAGAAGCTTTTAAATGAGATCCATGCTCAAAAAAAGGCCATGACAGCTACTACACGCGAAATATTTGCTCCACTTGCTCCGGCAACCAACAAGGCGGATGCAATCATGCGTTCGTTCAATACCGGTATGGCCATATTTGATGGCGTAGTGATGGGAATCAAGATTATGCGGAAGGTGCGGGCGTATTTTAGGAATTTGAGATAATTACAGAACAGAGTAAATATTCCCTGTTCATTATTCGTGATATATTAAGCTATGACATGCATCGTGTATTCTCACAATTTCTTCGCCATCAGGTAGAGTATAAATTTGGTATGCAAAATGGAAATCCTCACAAATAAATTCTCCGTATTCTTTTTCAATCCATTCTTTCTTTAAACGTGCTTTAGAATATATCCTAGCATAATCACCTAAAGCTTCCATGGCATCATACAATCGATTCATTTTATTAATTACAGTCTGCTCATCCAACGCAAGATGCCCCAAAGAGCGATATCATAAAATTCTTCTATAGATGCATGTACACTTTTATCTATAAACACTTTCATGCTTGCGGAAATAATTATGAACTTTTTTTAAAATTCGACTCCTTGATTCCGACAAAGTAATACATTCTTCATCTAACATTTTCTGAGTCATCATTTGCGATACTTTTTCTGTGTCTCTACGATGTGCAGAAACTCCATATTCAGATACGGGCTCAGAGACATGAGTAGGACATTGTCCTTTCTCTATATCATTGTAAGCATCCGATAAAGTACACTATAAAAAATGGCTATATCTCCTTTCCAGGTAAGCAGCCATCTATAGTTGTATCTCCATCATTCTTTATTCTTTTCCTTCCATTTGTGTGGCAACATTTGTAGC
>NZ_JADMQH010000002.1:0-83734 GCF_015559655.1 Bacteroides sp. 1001136B_160425_E2
GTTCTGGGAGATCTGATCATTCTGAATCTGGTATTGTTCTTTCTCCTTTTCTTTTGGGAGGAAGCTTTTGTTTCTTTACCTTTTTCTTGCGGGGTCTCATGGATAATGACTTCATTAAGTCTCTGTTATTTGGCCTGTTCTGGATCCCGTGGGAGGGTTTGGGACAGTCGGGGAATTCGTCCCGATCAACTTGTATTGCGTGTATTGAAGAATATTATAGCTTTTTCCATCTTTTGGGCATGTATCATGACTTTTAGTGGAATCTCTATCTATTCTCCTCTTTTCTTTGTCGCTTATTTCTCTTTTCTCTTTGTTATTCTAAGCATTTATCGCATTATTATTCGCCATTTCCTGATAGTTTATTGTGCTAAGGGTAAGCATAGACGTTATGCTGTTTTTATAGGTGGAGGTAACAATATGCAGGTGTTGTATGAGGAGATGGAGAGCTCTCTAGCGTCTTCTCTATATGAAGTCGTGGGTTATTTTGATATAAAACCGAATGATGCCCTTTCTTCGCAATGTTCTTATTTGGGTAATCCCGATGGTTTTTCAGATTTTATGTTCGCACACTCGGGTATCAAGCATGTTTTTTGTTCTCTGTCGATGGAGGAGGGGCGTTATAATTTCTCTATCATGAATTATTGTGAGAACCATTTGCTTTATTTTCATGGTGTTCCTAATGTTTGCGAAGGTTTTCCTCGTTGTATTTGGCACAGTATGGTTGGCAATATGCCTATCTTGAATTTGCGTTATGAGCCTTTGGGTAAAATGGAAAATCGGATATTGAAGCGGATATTTGATGTTGTTTTTTCCGGTCTTTTTCTGGTAACAATCTTTCCTTTTGTTTATCTCATAGTTGGAAGTATCATAAAATTAACTTCTCCCGGTCCTGTATTCTTTAAGCAAATGCGTACGGGGTTGAATGGTGTGGATTTTGTGTGTTACAAATTTCGTTCGATGAAAGTGAATGATGAAGCTGATAGTAAACAGGCTACGGCTGATGACCCTCGTAAAACAAGATTTGGAGACTTTCTTCGTCGTTCTAATATTGACGAACTTCCTCAGTTTATCAATGTCTTTAAGGGTGATATGTCGATAGTAGGTCCCCGTCCTCACATGTTGGCTCATACGGAGACTTATGCCCGTTTGATTGATAAATATATGGTACGGCACTTTATAAAACCTGGAGTGACCGGCTGGGCTCAGACACATGGTTTCCGTGGTGAAACGAGGGAACTTTCGCAGATGGAGGAACGTGTAAAGGCTGATATCTGGTATATGGAGCATTGGACAATGCTGCTTGATATATATATCATTTATAAGACTGTGGCGAATGTGATTGTGGGGGAAAAAAATGCATACTAAATATATATTGGGGTATAGTATATATTTTTTCAGATATTTATTTGTTCGATAAAGATTGTATATGATTCAAATTGTAGATAAGAGTGAATGTTGTGGTTGCAATGCTTGCGGAGATGTTTGTACTCATGAGGCGATCACTTTCCAAACTGATATTGAAGGATTTTGGTATCCTGTAGTTGATAAGGACAAGTGTATTGATTGTGGCCTTTGCGAAAAGGTGTGTCCAATTATAAATATTGATGTACTGAAAAAGAATGATTTTGAGAAGCCTATTTGTTATGCTGCCGAACATAAAAATATAGAGGTTGTATTCGATTCCACCTCTGGGGGACTTTTTTCTGCCTTGGCTGATATTATGTATAAAGACAATGGATTCGTAGGTGGGGCTATTTTTAATGATGATTTCTCTGTACGCCAATATATCTCGGATGACAAGTGCGATTTGCTTAAGTTGCGCAGCAGTAAATATTTGCAAAGTAACTGTGAAGGTTTCTATAAGCAAGTACGTGAATATCTTAAATCTGGTGAGAAAGTTCTTGTCTGTGGATGTCCTTGTCAGATGGCAGCTATGAGAGCTTTTCTCCGTAAAGACTATGATAATCTTATTATTGTAGACTTTATTTGCCGTGCTATTGATTCGCCGAAGGCATGGCGCAAATATCTTGATACATTCGATGAACGTTATGAATCAAAAGTTATATATGCAAAGGCGAAATCAAAAGAATACGGTTGGCGTAATCTTACTCAAAAGGTCATTTTGGATAACGGGAAGCATCTTTATGAAACAAAAGATAAGCAACTTGCTCAAATTGGAAGTTTTATTACTTGTGCTCTAAGTCGCCCTTCCTGCTATGATTGTAAATTTAAAGGTTTTCCTCGTATGGCAGATATTACTATTGCGGATTTCTGGGGTATTGAATCTGTCAAACAGCATAAATTAAAAGATAAAGATATAGGTACATCTTTAGGTATGATAAATTCAGAAAAAGGTAAAGAATTTTTTGAGCGAGTGAAGGCTAGACTTAATTATGTTGAGGTACCTTTTGAAACAATCATCCCTGGTAATGTAAGCTTGTATGAATCGATTGCACTTCCGACAGTTGATCGTAAAAGTCTTTTTGAGGATATGGATAAGATGTCATTTTGTGAGGTGGCTAAGAAATATGGTTTTTACGGCTATCCTGTGTCAAAAAAACAACAATTAAAACGAATTTTATCTTCTGTAAAACATTTGCTATGTGCTACACAATGTCGTCCGTTCTCTATCTTTCGTACGCTGAAGTATAATACTCTTAAAGAAATATTGCAAAATAAGTTTATACTTTTTTGTCCATATTCTTTTGTGCAGTTTGCTAATGG
This sequence comes from Bacteroides sp. 1001136B_160425_E2, assembly GCF_015559655.1. Taxonomy (NCBI): domain Bacteria; kingdom Pseudomonadati; phylum Bacteroidota; class Bacteroidia; order Bacteroidales; family Bacteroidaceae; genus Bacteroides; species Bacteroides sp. 1001136B_160425_E2. The sequence goes on from NZ_JADMQH010000002.1 coordinate 2,725, forward strand.
GGCTAAGATTATTAAGGAAGGGCGGATCAATTTCGGATGTAAGAGATATAGAGATTCTAAGCTTGAAACACGTATGCTTGTTGATAAAGGTGGTACGCTTAAAGTGCTTGGAGATATCTCTATTTCTTATGGAGCAGACATTGAAGTTTTTTCCGGTGGTGAACTTACTTTCAAAGGTGGGCTCGTTTCAAACCTTAACACAGTGATTGTTTGTGCTAACAAGATTGAGATTGGCAAGGATGTAGGGTTTGGACGTAACATTACCATACGTGACAATAATGGTGGGCATTATATCAATATCACAGGATATAAAGATTCAGCACCTGTTATTATAGGTGACAAGGTATGGCTTTGCGAAAGCTGTACTATTATGCCAGGGGCAAAAATTGGAGACGGTGCGATAATTGGGGCGCATTCTGTGGTTTATGGTAATGTACCTGCCCATGCTCTTGTTTCCGGTAATCCGGCCAAGGTGGTTATGAATAATGTATTATGGAAAAAATAAATCTCAAAAAGATAATATATGGAATTAAATAATTTTATTGATAATGTAGCTTCTCAGTTTGAAGATACTGATAAGTCATATTTCGCAGCTGATACTGAGTTTAAACTTCTTGACGAGTGGTCATCGCTTGCAGTCCTTCTCCTCATTTCTATGATTGATGAAAAATATCATGTCATTATTACAGGAGATGAGGTAATGGCTGCTGAAACGATTGACGACCTTTTTAATGTGGTTAAAGAAAAACTATAAGTTCGAATAAACTTTCAATATGCAGAAAAACGTAATTGAATATCTCCTTCGTACAACTGAAACTTACCCTCAGAAAATAGCTGTACAGGATAGTGTAAAAGAAATAACTTTTGCACAATTACTAGAACGTGCTCATATTTTGGCATCTAAGGTTCGTCAGTATGATATTATGAATTCACCTGTTGGAGTTTATATTCCAAAAGGATGCGATGCAGTGACTGCGTTTGCCGCTCTTAGTATGAGTGGCAACTTCTACGTGCCTCTTGATACAAAGTCTCCTTCTAGTCGTGTGGAATCAATTATTACAGTACTTGATACTCCTATACTCATTACTGACAGTGAGCACTTTACAGATTTACAGAAAATTACCGATCGTCCGATCTTAGTGATTGATAATTCTTATACAGACAGTTCTATTCAGTGTATAGCAATAGAGAAGTTGATGGAAAAACAGATTGATACAGATCCTGTTTATTCTATCTTCACATCAGGTTCAACAGGTATCCCTAAAGGGGTTGTCGTATCTCATCGTGGTGTTATAGATTATATTGATTGGGCGATAGAAACTTTCCATATCGACTCAACATCTGTTATTGGTAATCAGGCTCCGTTTTATTTCGATAATTCAACGCTTGATATCTATCTGATGTATGCTACTGGTGCTACGCTGAATATTATTCCTGATACATTCTTTGCATTTCCAGCTAAGTTGGTGGAGTATCTGGACGAGAAAAAAATTACTTTTGTATTTTGGGTGCCGTTTGTTCTTGTTAACATGGCAAACTTCAAGATTCTTGATAGCCGTAAACCCCAATATCTCCGTGATGTATTTTTTGCTGGTGAGGTAATGCCCAATAAACATCTTAATTATTGGCGTCGCAATATGCCGGAATGTCGTTATGTTAATCTCTATGGTCCTACTGAAATCACAGTGGATTGTACTTATTACACTGTAGAACGTGAGTTTAATGATGATGAACCATTACCTATCGGATTTCCATGCAAAAATAGTGATGTGCTGATTCTCAATGCTGATTTTAAGCCTTGTGTTGTGAATGAGCAAGGAGAGCTCTGTGTTCGAGGTTCTTCACTTGCTTTGGGATATTATAACAATCCTCAAAAAACGGCAGAAGCTTTTATCCAAAATCCATTGAACAAACATTATCCGGAGATCATCTATTGTACTGGCGATATCGTTTATAGAAATGAACTGGGCGAGATTATGTATGTAGGACGTAAAGATTCTCAAATTAAACACAATGGATATCGTATTGAACTAGGTGAAATTGAAACAGCCGCTCTTGCTAGCCAAATGATTGAAAACTGTTGTGTAGTTTATGATTTCATGCGTAAAAAGATTGTTCTTATTTATCAAGCTAAAGAAGAACCTAATATGATAGAGTTTCGTAAAGTTATACTTACTAAGGTGCCTAAGTATATGCTTCCTTCAGAATATCATCGTGTAGATGTGATAAAACAAAATTCTAGTGGCAAAATTGATCGTAAATATTATAACGATTTTATAAATAATGGTTCGAATTAAATCAATAGAGGAGATCCAGAATTTCACTTGTTTTATCCGTTCTCTCCGTAAAGGGCTTATTACGAATTTTTATCTTAATGTAGAGAAACACTCTATATGGATAGAAGCTGGAGAATTCTTTGTTCATGAGACTCCAGAATGTATTTTCTTTTTGCATGAAAATGGTAATTTTTATCATCTTTTCTTCACTGCTACTTCAACCGATAGTCTCTGTGCGGCATTACAAAAGGCTTCGTTTTGCAATGAATTATTGAGTATTGATATTCTTGGTGCAAAAGAAAATGTTGTTAAGGATGCGTTGGTTAATATTGGTTTCTATGAGTATAAGAGTCTATATCGTATGTATCATATTGGGTATCCACTTCAATATGAGATGGAGAAGATTGCAGATGTGGCAACCATTAAGGACATAGATGAGATTTATCATATTCTTAATCAAGATTTTGATCCATTATCCGAGCAAATTCCAACCAAAGGTGAGTTAGCATTGGCTATTAGTAAAAAGGAGATATTGATATTTAGAGCTGAAAGTAAAATTAAAGGTTTGATATTATTTGAATTATCAAAACTGAATATGTATTTGCGTTTTTGGTGGGTTGATAAGATGTATAGAAACCAACATATAGGCGCTTTCTTATATCATTCACTTATGAATTTAGCAAAAGGTACTAAGCGTCAGATGCACTGGGTTATTTCAACGAATGATAATGCAATAAAACGCTATAAACATTATGGGTATATAGCTGAATCACTCTATGATTACGTTTTATTAAACAAAAAAGTCTAACAGATAAAAATAAAATTATGAAAGAGCAAATTATTGAGATTTTGACAAATCTTCGTCCGGAGTTTGATTTTACAGAAGATGTAGATTTCATAGAAGAAGGTATGATTGATTCTCTAGATGTTGTTAATCTTGTTGCTGAACTAGAATTAACTTATAACATAAATATTGACGGTTTTGATGTTGTTCCTGAAAATTTTTCTACTATCGACAATATTATGAAATTGTTGTCTAAAAATGGTGTAAAATAGTTATGGACTTCCGATTTAAAAATAAAAAAATTACGGGTATACTTTCCATACTTCCATCAAAGGAAATTTATTTTGATAATGAGTTGGAATATTATAACTTTTCTGAATCAAAGGCTACAAAATTGAAACTTACTATGGGCTATAATAAGCGACGTATTTTTGATAAAGAGCTTTGTGTATCTGATATTTGTGTGCAGGGTATGGAGTATCTTTTGGCTACAGGAAAGTTATGTAAAGAGGATATTGATGCTATGATTCTTGTTACTCAGAGTCAGGATTACTTTCTTCCACCAACTTGTAACCTAATTCAAGGGCGTCTTGGCTTGGGAATGGATGTATTATGTATGGACATTGTACAAGGGTGTGCCGGATATATTCTAGGGCTCATACAAGCCTTTATGTTACTTGAACAGCAGAATATTAACAAGGTCGTTTTGTTTAATGCAGATATTCTTAGTCGTAAGGTTTCTCGCTATGATCGTCAGATTAGTCCTATGTTAGGTGATGCATGTTCTATCACTATTGTGGAGAAGAGTGATGCTCCATGTGATATTCTTTGTAACTATAACGTAGATGGTGGTCGTGCTATGTCCGTAAATATTCCTGCAGGTGGTTGGCGTGAACCTTCTACCAGTCAATCTGCTATACTTGAAGAAGATAAGGATGGCAATCGTCGCTCTCGTAATGACATGGTAGAAGATGGCAGCCAAATTTTTAACCTGATCCAACTCAACGTTCCTAAAATGATTCATCATGTTCTCGATGCTGCAGGAACATCAAAGTCAGAAATTGATTATTATATGGTTCATCAACCAAACCGTTTTATGATTCAGAAGTTAGCAGATAAAATAAGTGTACCTCGTGATAGGATGCCAAGCAATATCGTTGAAAACTATGGAAACTCAAGCGGAGTGACCATTCCTGTAAATATCGTCCACAATTTAGGTTCTCTTCTTATTTCTGGAAAAAAGAAACTTCTTCTTGCTGGTTTTGGTGTAGGTCTTGCATGGGGGGCAACAATTCTTGACATAGGTAATCTTGATTTTTGTGAAATGTTTGAAGTGAGTAACGAAAAATGATGACAGAAATTTCTGTAAATAATAAGCGGATAGCGAAGAATACTCTTTTTTTGTATTTTAGGATGCTCTTGACTATGGGGGTTGCGCTCTATACATCAAGAGTTGCTCTTCAAGTGTTGGGCGTATCTGATTATGGCTTATATAATGTAGTCGGTGGGGTAGTAGCTATGTTAGCTTTTATAAATGGATCGATGTCATCAGGAACTTCACGCTTTATCGCCTATGAATTAGGACGCAATAATGTTGAGAAGATGAATCAGGTATTTAATGTTTCATTAGTTTGTCATATACTAATTGCTCTTATTTGTTTTGTCTTAGCTGAAACTGTGGGTCTTTGGTTTTTGAATACGTATATTCAATTTCCTGCAGATCGGTTATTGGCTGTGAACATAGTATATCAAGCATCTATTATCACTTTTATAATGCAAATAACTCAGACACCATATAATGCTTCTATTATAGCCCATGAGAATATGAATGTTTACGCTTATGTGAGTATTTTAGAGGTATCGTTGAAGTTACTTATGGTAGTTTTTTTATTGTGGGTAGATACGTCTGATGCACTTATCACTTATAGTATAATTCTTCTTTTTATTCAGTTGCTTATTTTGATCATATATAGAATTTATTGTATGAAGAAGTATGATGAATCTAAGTGGAAGTTGGTGAAAGATAAATCGATATATAAAGAAATTTTCTCTTTTTCTGGTTGGGATGTAGTTGGAAGTCTTTCTGTGGTAACACAAGGTCAAGGTCTGAATATTCTTTTAAATATATACTTTGGCCCAATGGTAAATGCAGCACGTGCAATAAGTTATCAAGTACAAGGGGCATTCTCGCAATTTACAGGAAACTTCATGACTGCAGTTGTACCACAAATTACTAAATACTTTGCTCAGGAAGAATACAAGAAGATGGTAAAACTAATAAATGATTCTGCCCTCTATTCTTTCTATCTACTTTTAGTATTAATTCTTCCACTCTTGTTTCGTTTGGACTATATTCTTGGATTATGGTTAGAGGAAGTACCTGAAGATACGGAACTTTTTACGAAAATTATTTTGATTTATTTAGTAATTAGATCGTTAGCGCGTCCTGTTGTCCAAGGTATTCATTCTACTGGTAATATTAAAACAATAAATATTTGGGCAATTTTCTTTGGTCTTACTCCATTACCAATTGCATGGATAGGTCTTCATTGTGGATTGCCTGCCTCTTATACGTTCTATGTACTTCTTATAGATGGGATTTTGTGTAATGTTGCCGAGATTTACGTTTTAAGTCATCAATTTAAACCGTTTTCACAGATTGTACATTATAAATATGTATATGGAAAGAGTTTTTATATTTCTGTTTTAAGTGTTATTCCAGTATATATGATACACTCTTTTATTCCAAGTGGATTAGGATATTTCTTTTTATATTATTTGATAAGTGTTTTTATTGAAATTATTTTAATTTTCTATTTAGGAATTGACCAAAATACAAGGGGAAAATTGCTGAAAATTGTTAAAAACAAAATTTGTAAAAATGGAAATTGATAAGACTATTGTACTATCCAATGGAGTAGAAATGCCTCGTCTCATACAGGGGGTTCCTCATTGTGATCAATGGACAAATTATTCAGTAGATTTTTTTTATGATATTCTTCGAACTTCTGTTAGAAATGGTATTGTTGCCTTTGATTCATCACATGCGTATGGTAAAAGTGAAAGTACAATAGGTTACGTTTTGAAGCGTTTTGCTGAAGAGGGAATATCACGAAAGGAAGTCTTTATTACTTCAAAAATTGATAATCATCAGCAGTATGTCGGGAATATGAATAAATGTGTGGATGATAGTTTGAAAACAATGAAAACTGATTATCTTGATTGTATGCTATTTCATTGGCCTGTGCAAAATCATTTTGAAGAAAACTGGCTTCAGCTGGAGGACGCATATAAAAAGGGCAAAGTACGTTCTATTGGTATTGCTAATGCTAAGATATTTCATATTGAACGTCTTCGAAAGTATGGTGCTACCATTGTTCCTCATGTTATACAAACTGAGATACATCCTTTTAACTCATGTTTTCAATTACGGGATTATTCAGAAAAACATAAAATTGCTCTTCAAGCATGTTCTTCATTGGCTAACATGATTGATAAAATGAAATATAACAAAACACTAATTGATTTATCTCGTAAATATTCAGTGTCATTAGTTCTTTTGGTACTTCGCTGGCATTTGCAATCTAATATAGCTCCGCTTTTTCGTTCGTTCAATCCTAAACATATCGAAGAAATGAAGAGAGTGTTTACATTTAATATTTCAAATGAAGATATGAGGTTGATAGATGCTCTTAATGAGAATTATCGTTATCACCCAGAATCATCAAATTGTGCAGGATTTTAAATTATGAAAATTCAAATTGGAAGAAAAGAGAAGGCGGCAATATTAATTGCTTTGTTAAGCTTTGTATTTGCGATCTTTATTTCTACTTGGGTAGTTGTTACTTTATTCGTTTTTTATGTATTGATTATATTTTTTCTGTATTTAAATTGGCTATTGAAAAAGACCAATTGGTGGAAAAATCAATTTGTTTTTACGCATCAGTTTATTTCAAATCAGGGATATCGTAAGAACTTAACACGTAACATTGAGATAGTTAATGTAGGTAGTAATCCCGCTCGTTTTGCATTTGATTATGATGATTTGATACTGGGTGCAAACTGGTCTACTGGTAATCAAGGATTAGATATGGATTACCAATTGTTACGCTTTTATCATAGCTTTATGAAAGAAGGTGCTACGGTTTTAATTCCTATTGTTCCTTTTTCTTCTGTTAGTGCCTATCTTATTCCTTCAATATATAAGGATAAGTCTTATATGGTGAAATTTTATAGTGTTTTGGATTATTTACAAGCTAAATATTTACCACAGTTTAAACATGTTCGCTATTGGTATAAATATCCACTTTTGTTTAATTGGTTGGCAGTGAGATTTTTGTTGCGAGATGTAAAACCAGATAAGAGAATATTGTATGATTCTGATCTTACTAATCGTGTTGATGCAATTACAGCGGAGTTATGGATGGACAATTGGAAGTCTGAATTTAATATTAAAGATTTAGAAGCACCTTTATCTCTAGAACTTCAAAAAGCGAAAAGACAATCTGTGCAATTAATGAAAATGATATTGGATTATATTACCGAGAGAGGCTATAAGCCTGTATTTATTATGCCTCCAGTGTCTAAAAAGTTATCTACTTATTTTACAGAACGATTTAGGGAGATATACATTGATTCTTTTATTCGTGAATTTAGAGAATATAATGTTCCATATTTTGATTATACCAAAGTCTTAGAGTTTCAGGCTGATGATCTTTTTTTTAATGATCTTTTTATGAATGTCAAGGGACGTACAACTTTTACGAAACGAGTATTGATTGACTTAAAGATGATTTGATAGGATAGTTAAGACAGTTCTCTTTGTGGGGCTTTGTATGAGGAATGATAGTACTTCTGTAAATATTATTGCTCGAAAAATAGAGGCGCTACTATGGCAATAGTTAATAAATTATCATCTCTTATTATAGGGAGGTGAGCTTGATAGTATATTTAAGTTTTTGAATACAAAAATGAAATTAACATAAACATTACATTGCAAATTTGAGAATAATGCAATTCGTAAAATAATAAAATCAATAAAGGAGGAATACGTGTGAAAATTGGAATATTAACACTCCAACTGCATACTAATTATGGAGGAATACTTCAAGCGTATGCTTTGCAAACGGTGTTGGAAAGGATGGGGCATGAGGTAGTAGTGCTAAATAAGAGGCATCACCTTTTGCTACCTATTTGGAAATGGCCTTACTCTTATCCTAAGCGGATAATACAGAAATATATATTGGGTAGAGGTGGTCGAGTTTTTTTTGAATCATATTATAATCGTACTTATCCGATTGTTAGTCAAAACACAGAGTTGTTTATTGATAAATATATTCATCGTTTGAAAGTGGAGGATTTGTTTGTATTGAAGGAAGGTGATTTTGATGCTTTTGTTGTAGGCAGTGATCAAGTATGGCGTCCTATGTTTTATCCAGGTAAAATAGAAAATGCTTATTTGGATTTTGCAAAAGATTGGGATATTAAACGAATTGCTTATGCCGTCTCTTTTGGAACGAGTAAGTGGGAATACACAAAGAAACAAACAAGGCTATGTGGAGAATTGCTACGAAAATTTGATCTTATAAGTGTACGTGAAGAATCTGGTATAGGATTATGTCACAAGCATTTTGGAGTGAAAGCTAATCACGTGTTGGATCCCACTATGTTGTTGAGTATTAAAGATTACATGTATTTGGTGGAAAAAGCTAATGTTACAAAAAGTAAAGGTTCGTTATTGTGTTATATTTTGGATGAAAAGAAATCCAAAATCAATTTAATATCAAAATTGGCAGATGATATGGGGTTGATTCCTTTCCATGTCAATTCACGTGTGGAGGTTCAAAATGCTCCTTTGGCAGAGCGTATTCAGCCACCAGTAGAACAATGGTTGCGTGGATTTATGGATGCGCGTATGGTGGTTACAGATTCTTTTCATGCTTGTGTGTTTGCTATAATATTTAACAAACCTTTTATTGTTATAGCTAATAAAGAGAGGGGGGTAGCTAGGATAGAGTCTCTGCTGGCGATGTTTGGACTACAAAAAGCTCTATATGATTGTAATAATAAAGAATTTGATGTAAATAATATAGATTGGAATACTGTAAATGATAGATTGTTGGACTTACAGAATTATTCTTTAGATTTATTGAAAAAATCAAGCTGTGGTATGTTAGTGTCTCCAAAAGAAATATAGGTATCTATGAAAAAAGTGCTGACCTTTGTTTCTGTTAACTAAATCTTAAAAAGATTATGTGCAGTAATAAAAAGAATACTAACTATTATTTAAGAGAAAAATATTTGAAGGTAGGCTTCTAAATACTACATGTCATTTTTGCACATCAATATATGGAATTATTACTATATTCGTATATAATCATTATCGTCTATCTACTTTTTAAATATTCTAAGTCAAAGACATTATATATTTTTTCTCCATATATTATTATTTACCTGAATTTTGTATTTAATGACATTGTTCCATTTTTACTTTTTTATCCTGATATACCTGAAAATTTGCAATACACAACATTTACAGCAACAGTAATAAATCTTTTGTTTTTGTATGCTTTTCGAAAACAATTGTTGATACAAACGACTTTAGATATTCCATCTTTCTCTATAAAGTTGAATAGAAAGAGAAAGATTATAATTTGTTGCTTCGCATTGCTTCTTTTTGGTGCGGGGATGATGTCTGGAGTTTTAACAAATTTACTGAAAGGTAACGATATTGAAGATTTAAGAAGAACTAGTGAGATAGGGCTTGGAATTGTTCGAGATATTCCTATGTTAGGAATACAAATTGTTATGCTTGTTCTTTTTCTTCAAAAATCATGGAACTTTTATAAATCTATAGCTTTTTATTCTTTTTGTTTAGGATCTTTTTTATTTTTAACAACGGGCAATAAGGGAGGAGTTCTAGTAGGTGCTACATTATTTCTTCTGTTTTTCCATTTTAAGAAGAGAGGATTTAAGTGGTATGAATACATTGCATACTATTTGGCAATTCCATTGGCTGCTGGAATATTACAGGGGATTAGAGGAGGTGATTTAACTCTTATAGCATCTCAAATTGCTGTGTTTTTTTCATATCCTATTGTGCTTTATCAGGCTAATTCTATTCCTATAATGAATTCTGTTGGAACAGAAAATATTTTTTGGGGTGAGGAGTATTATGTTGGATTAGTAAAAATAATACCTCGTTTTTTATGGCCAGATAAGCCTCTTGCTTTTGATTATAAACTAAAGGAATTGGTGGAATATGATTTTGATGGAGGAGGGATTTATACTACTTTGAGTAATGATTTATATATAAATTTTGGATATAGTTATTTTATATTTTACATCTTATGGTTATTGTTTGTCCATTATATATATGGAATAGTCATAGATAATAAAAGGAACTATTATAACCGTATCATTGCTCTATTTATTATCCTCATGGGAAGTATTGCATCTACTATTGGATCATGTGAAATTTTACTATTATTTCTATTCTTTATGATGTTATATTATTCGAAAATTAAAACATTATAAGCCAAAATGAAAAAAGTACTATTAATTGCTTCTGAGTATGCGCCAGGTATGCTTTCTTTTGCATCATCTATTATAAATATATTGTCAGAGAATAGTGAGTTTGATATTTATGCTATTGTTGTATCAAAAGGAAAATTTAAATATGAACCTTTACTCTGTGAAAAAGCGAAAAATAAAACAATATTTGTAGAAGCGCCTACTAATAGTTTATTAGAAAAAGTTTTTTTTAAAATTTGGCCATGTAAATTAATCTCTAATATCAATAGAATAATAAGAGATAATCAGATTGATTGTATCCATTTTTTGACGATAGATTTTATATTGACTTTGTTTATCTACTTAAAATTGAGAAAAAATAGAAACGTATATTATACAATTCATGATTTGTGGCCTCATGAGGGAGAACGTAAAGATTTAGCGGGGGGCTTGATAAATTGTTGTATAAATTGGGGTACAAAAATAAATATGAAAATAATTCCAAATTTAACGACTTCTTCTCGAATACAATATATGGCCCTTAAAAAAAGATATCCTAGTAAGAAAATAATTTTAACTTGCTTTCCAACTCTTGTTACATCACAAATCGTGAGTGGTGAGAGCGAGGTCAGAGAGTTGAATGGAATTACAAAATATATTCTTTTTTTTGGTTCTGTGGATAAATATAAAGGAGTAGATTTACTATTGAGTGCATATAGACTTCTTGACGATAAGAGTTGTTTTTTGGTTGTGGCTGGAAAAGGTGTTCAATATTTTGATACAAATTTTCAAAAAGGTGAAGTTAGAATAAATAGATTTATAGAAGATAGTGAATTGAAATATTTATATGAAAATGCAGTAATGGTAGTTTATCCTTATCGTTCGGCTACTATGTCGGGAGTTTTATCATTAGCATATTATTTCAAAAAAAAGCTTTTAGTATCGGATATTCCTTTTTTTGTTGATAATGTAAGTTTGCAAACATCTCTTTTCCAGGCAGGAAATATATACGATCTGAGTGAAAAAATGAGAATTAAATTGAAAGAATCACCCTCTGCAGGGGATGGTGATTATTATAAAAAATTATATTCGGCTGATGCTTTGATAACTGGATATAAACATTTGTATGATATTTTTTAGAGATATTCAAAACAGAAGTAGCATTTCCAACTATGTTTATTACTCTAAGATGAATTATGTTTATTAGTAATCTTTGTTTAATTGGTTCTTATGAAAATTTTATTAGTGAATAAGTTTTACTATCATCGTGGTGGTGATTGCATATATATGCTTAATCTTGAACAACTGCTTAAGACCCATGGGCACGATGTGGCAGTGTTTGCTATGGATTATCCAGAGAATATTGAGACTGAGTGGAAACGGTATTTTCCTAATGAAATAAAGTTTACTTCCGGAGTAGGTATGCTCGAGACTTTTATGCGTATGTTTGGTTTGGGTGAGGTGAAGAGGAAGTTTAATTCTTTACTTAATGATTTCAAGCCGGATGTGGTACACCTGAATAATATTCATACACAATTATCACCAGTGATAGCTCGTTTGGCTCATGAACGAGGAATTAAAGTTATTTGGACGTTGCATGATTACAAACTGCTTTGTCCAAGGTATGATTGTCTTCGTAATGGGAATAAAGTATGTGAGGAGTGTTTTGCTGATAAACATAAAGTTTTGGAATATAAATGCATGAAAAACTCCAAATTGGCAAGTATGCTTGCATATAAAGAGGCGATGAAATGGAGCCGTGAAAAGTTAGAAAGTTACACGGATGCATTTATTTGTCCAAGCCAGTTTATGTACAATAAAATGGCTCAAGGTGAATTCGATAGAAAAAAGATGTATACTCTTTGTAATTTTATTGATATTGAAAGGACTAGGAGAGACTCTTATGATAAAGAGGACTACTATTGCTTCATAGGAAGGTTATCTTTTGAGAAAGGAATCGAAACATTGATAGAGGCAGCTCGGACTCTTCCTTATCATTTGAAAATTATAGGTGGTGGTCCACTGGCAGATATATTAAAAGCAAAAGCAAAAGGGGCAAATATTGAATTTACAGGTTATAAAGAATGGCCTGAAATAAAGGAAATAGTGGGTAAAGCACGTTTTAGTGTAGTTCCATCAGAGTGGTATGAGAATAATCCTCTAAGTGTGATTGAAGCTCAATGTCTGGGTACTCCAGTTTTAGGAGCTAATATTGGTGGTATCCCTGAATTAATAAAAGAAGGGGTAAATGGAATGTGTTTTGAAAGTCGCAATATTATGGATTTGAAGAATAAAATCGAAAAGATGTTTATATTAAATGTAGATTATAAACAACTTGCAAAAAGTTCTCAGATGCGTTATTCATCTGAGAAACATTACAATGAATTATTAGAGCTGTATCAGCAATGAATGTAGGAAAAGAAGCTAAAATATATTGGATATCAATTTTGCAGGGCTGGAGTATGCTCTTAGTAGTCATAGGACATGTCACGCTAACCAATATATTCGAGAATCCGGCAACTCCTGTTAGTACAGAAGTTGAACGGATTATCTACGGCTTTCATATGCCTTTATTTATGTTTATATCAGGAGGTTTATTTTATTATACAAAAATTAGGAAAGGTAAAAAATACGGAGTTACTATCAGGGATAAAGCAAAGAGGTTATTGGCTCCTTTCATCTTTTTCACATTAGCTACTTTTGTTCTGAAGTATATATTTAATCCGTTGATGAAAAGACCAGTTGAACTGTCTTTCAAACAAATAATCAATAGTATTCTTTATCCAGCTTCAAATCCTTTAGGAGAAATGTGGTTTATAATAACTCTTTTTATAATATTTCTTTTTTATCCTGTTTTTAAATGGTCATTGCAGTGGAATAAATGTATAGTAAGTGTGTGGATAACTGCATTATTATTGAATCTGTTTTTTCCTAAAGATATAGAGATTCTTTGTTTTTCGCAAGTAGCTTATTATTTGGTTTATTTTTATTCGGGGCTACTCTTTTTTAAGTTTGATGCCTATAAATATGCCGATACAAAATGCTTTTTTGTAGTTTCTCTTATGTTTTTTGTCCTTTTTAATATACTTGTACTTCCTGGCATTTTCTTAAATTTTATAGGGATAGCTTTCTCTGTTGCTTTATGTTTACTCTTATCCCATTATTGGACTCGCCTCTTTTCAAGTTTCAGGGATTATACCTTTCAGATTTTTTTAATGGGTCTGTTTTTTCAAATGGGAATAAGATTTCTATATGCAAAATTAGATAACGAATTATTATACTGGCCTTTATATGTGTTGAGTATATTGTTAGCTCTTTACATGCCTGTTTTAATATCAAAGATGATTCAAAAAATAGAAAGTCCATTCATACGTCAATGTTTTGGACTATAAGATATTACTATTTCTTTAATTATATAAACAATGTCAAAAAATATTCCCCAACCTACGGATATGTGCATCATCACAACTTATCGTTGTCCGATGCGCTGTAAAATGTGTAATATATGGGAACATCCGACCGATAAAAGGAAGGAAATAACTCCCGAAGAAATCAAATTGTTACCTTCTGTAAAGTTCATCAATCTAACCGGTGGCGAACCGTTCATTCGTGAAGATCTGGATCAAATAGTAGAAGTGTGTTTCACAAAATCTCCTCGCGTGGTTATATCGACTTCTGGTTGGTATGAGGACCGGGTAATAGCCTTGGCTAAGAAATTCCCTAATATTGGTATCCGTATTTCTATCGAAGGGCTTAGTTGTAAAAATGATGAGCTTAGAGGACATGCGGGAGGTTTCGACAAAGGACTTCGGACTTTGCTTACATTAAAAGATATGGGTGTGAAAGATATAGGTTTCGGTTGTACTGTTTCCAACAACAACTCTAAAGATATGCTTTCTCTTTATCAACTATCCCGGTCTTTGGGTATGGAATTTGCTACAGCTGCTTTTCATAACTCTTATTATTTTCACAAAGATGATAATGTGATAACCAATAAGGAGGAGGTTTGTGGCGATTTTGAAAAACTGATAAATCTGCAACTTAAAGAAAAACATCCTAAATCATGGATGCGGGCTTTTTTCAATATGGGACTAATCAATTATATAGAAGGTTCACGGCGTATGTTGCCCTGTCAAGCTGGCGAAATGAACTTTTTTGTAGAGCCCTATGGTGATATTTATCCCTGTAATGGTTTAGAAAAGAAGTATTGGAAAAAGAGTATGGGGAATATTCGTGAGACTCCCAACTTCAAAGAAATATGGGAAGGGGAACAAGCAGAACAAGTACGCCAAATGGTACGTCGTTGCCCTAAAAACTGCTGGATGGTAGGAACGGCTTCACCTGTAATGCATAAATATATAAAGTATCCGCTGAAATGGGCTTTAAAAAATAAATTACGGAGTTTGCAGGGAAAAACAGCTTGTTTGGACAAATGTTGGTATAATGTGGGTCAAGATCCTTCCCAAGGAGACTTGCGGGAAGTTTTTTGATTATAGAACACGTATTTTTTGTACTAATTCTATGAAGATCTTTGTTACCGGAACTCGTGGTATCCCAGATATTTTGGGTGGTGTTGAAACGCATTGTCAAGAGTTATTTCCCCGAATTGCTGAAATGGGGTTTGATATAACAATAATACGTCGGAAAAGTTATGTGAAAGATACCATGACTGAATACAAAAATGTGAGGCTTATTGATATAGAAACTCCTAAAAAGAAATCTTTTGAAGCAATCGTACATACTTTCAAGGCTATTCTTGAAGCTAAATTCCAGAAAGCTGACATTGTTCATATTCATGCTATCGGTCCGGCTTTACTTGTGCCTATAGCTAGACTACTAGGAATAAAGGTTGTGTTTACTCACCATGGTCCCGATTATGATCGTGATAAATGGGGCTTTTTTGCTAAAACAATGCTGAAATTAGGAGAGCGTATGGGAACGATTTTTGCTAATGAAGTAATTGTTATATCTGAAGTCATTAACGATCTTCTGGTGAGAAAATATGGTAGAAGAGACTGCCATTTAATTAACAATGGAGTTCCGGAGCCTGAGGTTTGTGACTATCCAGAATATTTTAATGAATTGGGGATTGAGAAAGGAAAGTATATTTTGGGTATGTGTCGGTTTGTTCCTGAAAAGAATCTTCATCATTTAGTAGAAGCTTTTGCCGGAATATGTGCAAGTGACTATAAATTAGTGTTGGCGGGGGACGCAGATTTTGAGGATGATTACTCACGCAGTTTGAAAAAAAGGTCGAGAGAATGTGGAGTAGTATTAACTGGTTTTATAAAAGGTCGGAAATTACATTCTTTACTTGCTAATGCATGTTGTTTTGTTCTTCCATCTTCACATGAAGGGTTACCCATCGCATTATTGGAAGCTATGAGCTATAAATTGCCTGTCATTGTAAGCAATATTCCAGCAAATATGGAAGTGGGGTTACCTTATTCATGTTATTTCAAAGTAGGGGATGTAGAACAGCTACAAGAAAAACTAGAAGAGCAGATGGAACAAAGGCTGCGTCGGATAGAGTACGATATGAGTTTATATAATTGGGATGTAATAGCAAAACAGGTAATAGATGTATATAAATTAGTATTACAATAATATCCTCTAATGAAATATTAGTTAATAATGCTAATGATAATACGTATGATAAAACGATTTATCCAAGAAAAAGATATGGTATAAAATAAATGTTGAAAATGTTGAGATGTAATAAACACGTGAGTGTTTCGTATGTGAGATGAAAAAAATGTAGGTCCCTAGCTTCATGCTGTTTACAGCATGATTCTCCTACATTGTGGATTAGAAATAGCGCGACGGCGCATTTCTAATCTACGCCCTGACATCGGAGGTTAAAGCCGATGTGAATTTCCCACTATATCAACTGTCTGTGAAGATCGTTGATATTTCAAAATTGAAATCATAACTTTTTAATAAAATAATAACTCATAGTGGGCTAAGAGGCGTAAAAAGGCTCGATAATTACACAATGAGTACCAAAAAATATGTAGGTCCCTAGATTCATGATAAATTCATGAAATCCCTACATGATGCGGGTTGGAAAGAGTACGGCGGTATATTTCTAACTTAGCCCTCATATCGGTTTAAAGACTGATATGTATCTATATGTGAAATATGCCAGCTGTCTGTGAAGATCGTTGGCATATTGTTTTTAAAACTATATTGTTGATAACTAATATAATAACTATCTAATTGGATAAAAAGAGCTCCGCAAGGGGCTTTTCTTTTTCTATCTGGAATAAAAGCCACACCTTTGCATCGTTGATCAACGAAACATAAATAATCTGAATTTAAATCTTTAAAAAAACGTAGTATGAGTGTAATTTACAAAGTCATTACGCGCCCAACGGATCCGCGTGTTCCCAATTCTCCTAAAAGATTTTATCTGCATCTGATCACTTTAGGTCAGTCTGTTAATCTGAAATATATTGCGCAGAAAATGCGAGATCGTTCTTCATTGTCTGTCGGTGATATTGAAAAACCGGGGGAAGGCGAAGGTGATGGAAATGAAGGTGGCGGTAGCGGAGAAGCACCGGATCCGGCAGCTTGATGAGTTGCTAATTGACGATTACTCGTTAGGGTGTTTTAGTGTTTAATTTTAAAATAAAAATGTCTATGAAGAAAACGTGGAGTATCATTTTGAAAGTGATTATTGCTGTTGCCGGTGCAATTGCCGGAGTGGTTGGCGTGCAGGCGGCAACTTTGTAGTTGGTATCTTATAAATAGATATAGTTAGGTCTGAATGGCAGGCGGGGTTTATTAAATCCCGCCTGTTTTTTAGGATGGTTAAAGAATACAAAAAAAGAGCAAACTCATAATATTCCTAAATCTTTCTGGAATCTGTATCGTTATTTGTAGCATAGAATAAAGTATAGTATTAACGCTAAAAGAATAACGATCATGAAGAAAATTCTATCTCTACTTGTACTGGCTCTGGTAGCCATGCAGTTTTCATTCGCAAAAGATGTGATAACTAAAGACATGAATCAGTTGCCGCTTCCGGCACGTAATTTTATCAATAGTAATTTTACAAAACCACAGGTTGCTCATATCAAAATTGATAAGGATATGATGGAATCTACCAAGTATGAAGTGTTATTGATGGATGGTACGGAAATTGATTTTGACAGTAAGGGAAACTGGGAAGAGGTAAGTGCAAAGAAAGGACAGACTGTTCCTGTTAGTATTGTTCCGGGATTTGCTGTCAACTACCTGAAAGCACATAATTTTGTGAATGAAGGAGTGACGAAAGTGGAACGTGACCGCAAAGGGTATGAGATTGAATTGTCTACCGGGCTTTCTTTCAAATTTGATAAGAAAGGAAAATTTATCAAGGCTGATGATTAACTAGTTGCAGTAAATAGACCTAAACAAAAAGATAACTATGTGGAGATTTAAGTTTAGCGCATGGGCAGTAGTGTTGCTTGTGACTGCCCTTTCTTTCGGCGCATGTGATAATGACGATGATGATACTTTTGTTCCGCCCAGTAATATTACGGAGGCCTTGAAACAGGTATATCCGGCTGCCCAGAATATAGAATGGGAGATGAAAGGTGCTTATTATGTAGCTGACTGTTGGGTGAGCAATGATGAATTGGAAGTCTGGTTTGATGCTAATGCCAACTGGGTGATGACAGAAAATGAACTGAACAGTATTGATCAGTTGGTGCCGGCTGTTTATACGGCTTTTATAGATTCTAAATATAACGCGTGGGTAGTGACAGATGTATATGTGTTAACATTTCCACAGAATCCGATGGAATCTGTGATTCAGGTGAAACAAGGTAGCCAGCGCTACTCGCTTTATTTCACGCAGGATGGCGGATTGATACATGAGAAAGATATCAGTAATGGAGACGATACGAATTGGCCGCCAACTGAATAACTTTTAATCATAAAAATGACAACGAACTATTTCTATAAAAGGAATAGTCCGTTGTTTTTTATAATTACATTTGTTTGTAATCCTTGGCCAATCCTCCTTCACTTGTTTCTTTATAGAGTGATGGCAGGTCATGGCCGGTCTGTTTCATCACTTGCACTACTTTGTCGAAAGAGACGCGGTGCATACCATCGGTGAAGGCTGAATAAAGATTTGCGTCTAGCGCACGTGCAGCGGCGTATGCATTTCGTTCGATGCAGGGGATTTGCACTAATCCGCAGACTGGGTCGCAAGTCATTCCCAAATGGTGCTCCAAGCCCATTTCAGCTGCATACTCAATTTGTGCAGGACTGCCCCCGAACAATTGATTGGCGGCAGCCGAAGCCATTGCGCAGGCAACACCTACTTCTCCCTGACAACCTACTTCTGCTCCGGAAATGGATGCGTTGAATTTGACGATGTTGCCAAACAAGCCGGCAGTAGCTAACGCACGTAAAATGCGCATATCGCTAAAGTCACGGCTTTTTTGAAGATGATAAAGTACGGCAGGCATGACTCCGCAGGAACCACAGGTAGGAGCGGTTACTATTTTACCGCCGGAAGCATTTTCTTCACTTACTGCCAAAGCATAAGAGAAGACGAGTCCTCTGGATTGAAGGGATTGTTTGTATCCGGTAGCACGTATGTAATAAGTGGAAGCTTTTCGCCGGAGATTTAGTGGTCCGGGTAGTACGCCCTCAGCTTCGAGCCCACGATGAATGGCATCTTTCATGGTGCCCCATACTTCAGCCAGATAGTCCCATATATCTTCTTCCTCACATTCCTTTACATATTCCCAATAACTTTTTCCGGTATCTTCACACCATTGGAGTATTTCAGTCATGTTTTCCATACCATATACATCGGGGCTTTCGATGGTTGGATTGTCATTGTTTTCTGCTAGTGCACCGCCTCCGATGCTATAAACAGTCCAATTCTCCTGTACTTTATCGTTGTTATCCAGAGCCGCAAATGTCATTCCGTTCGGATGGAATGGTAGAAAGACTTTGGGTTGCCATACAATTTCTACCGGGGCAGTGGGTTGTAAGGTGTCTATAATGGCTACATCCGTCATGTGCCCTTTGCCTGTAGCAGCTAAACTGCCGTAAAGGGTTACTTTAAAAGATGCAGCATCCGGATGACGTTCCAGAAACATTTCGGCAGCTTTGCGCGGTCCCATAGTGTGGCTACTGGAAGGTCCTGTGCCTATCCTGTATAGCTCTTTAATCGATTTCATGGCTGATGATGTGTTTTTGTTAATACCATTTCTTTTTTCTGAAGTACAAATATACAATAATACCGATAATTGCCATTACAATCCAGGCAAATAAATACCCATATTGCCATTCGAGCTCGGGCATCCATTTGTAATTCATTCCCCATACTCCGACCAGAAATGTCAAAGGGATAAAGATGGTGGATACGATGGTTAACCTCTTCATGATGTCGTTCATACGTAAATCATTGTTGGAGATGTACAGATCGACTAATGAGGAAAGAGTTTCCCGGCAGATCTCAATGGTTTGTAATACAAATTGCAAATGGTCGTTCACATCATTGAAAAAGGCACGGTTCACTTTGTGAATGAGCTGGTTTTCTGCCCGCAGTAACTTTATATATTGTTCTTTTAGTGGAAGGATGGATTTTTTCATCAGCATATATTGGCGTCGTAATGACTGAATCTGAATACCAATGTCATCGCCGCTGGTGATGGTGAGCAGTTCTTCTTCCAAATCTTCGAGTGCGTCATCAATGGAAGAGATTGTTGAAATATAGTTTCCCATGATGCTGTTGAGCAGCACGCTAAGTAGATAATCGGTTTGGCGGCTGCGTATCTTCAGGACATCATTACGAAGGGCGGAACTGACATCATCGAAGAAGTCGGTTTCTTTTTCGAGGAAAGTAAGTACGTAGTTATTACCTAGAATGAGGCAGACTTGCTGTTGGAGCAACTCGTCCAGGTCGTTGTCTTCTTTATGTTCGTTGGGGTAGAATATTTTTAAGATCAGGACGATGTATTTGTCATGCTCTTCTATCTTGGTCGGATGATCCGCATTCAGTATATCTTGCAGGACTAGGAAGTCTATTTCAAAATGACTGCAAATTTCACGGATAGTCTCTGTATCTTTCATTCCGTGTATTTGTAGCCAATTGATCCGATCGCTGGTCAGTGTTCCCTTGATGGTTTGAAAGGTGTCATTAGCACTTTCCTGCATCTCGGTAGCGTTGTAAGTACAAAGATGTAAGTGGGTAGGAGTATGACTGTCTCCTGTGTAAATAAGTTTTTCGCTTAACAGATTATTCTTCATGCTTTATTCTCGTTTTAGAAAACCACTGTAACAAAGGTAGTGGTTTTCTAAATGAGAACAAGTTCTTTGGACGTTTTGTTTACAGGTTAGTCAAAATCGACTACTGTGATTCCGGCACCGCCAAACTGCACATGTTCGTCAGCATAATGACTGACTCCTGGTACAGTGGCCAGATACTGGCGGATAAGTGTACGAAGTATTCCCGTTCCTGTGCCGTGAAGGATACGTACACGGTCCATACCGACTAATATGGCGTCATCGATAAAATAGGTGACTGCTTGCAGAGCTTCGTCTCCACGCATTCCACGTACATCAATGTCTTGTTTGAAGCTAAGCTTTTTTTCGTACATCTGATCGTGTGTCTGGCTACTGACAAAGGTACTTTTGGCGATTCCTTCCGTCTTGGGTGCATTATTGGTACGTTCCAGGCGGTCTATTTTTACGGTCGTTTTTATACTTCCAAAAACAACGGTCGCATTTTTACCACTGATTTCCATCACTTGACCGACACTTGTCTGTCCTTTGATTTTTACATTCTCACCTACTGCAATCGGTACTACTTTAGGAGCACTTGACGGGGAAGAGACTACGGCTTTCGGTTCGTTTTTCTTATTTTTCTTCCGTTCTTGTTTCTCCTTTAATTTCTTCATTTTCTGTGCAATCTTCTCTTCATGCTCTTTAGAAGCCAGCGCATCTAAAGAAGTTCGGAAGTCTGTCAGTTCCTGACGTGCCTGGCGTGTCTTTTCCTTTTCAGCTTGTGCTTCCTTGATTGTGCGTATTGTGTTTTCAATGCGTGCATTGGATTCCTGAAGCATCCGTTCCGCTTCTTCTTTTGCTTGCCGGATGATCTCTTTCCGTGATTTCTGCAACTCTTCCATTTCCGTTTGGTAGCGGGCAATGGTTTCTTCCATGTGCTTTTCCCGTTGACGGATAGTTTGACGTTTTCCTTCCCAGTAACGCTTGTCGCGCACGATGTCCTGAAGGTATTTGTCGGCATTGATATATTCACTTCCTACGATTTCCGAAGCATCTGCAATGACATCTTCCGGCAATCCGATTTTTCGTGCGATTTCTACGGCAAACGAGCTTCCCGGATTTCCGATTTGTAGCTGGAAAAGTGCTTGCATGAGATGGCGGTCGTAAAGCATGGCTCCGTTCACTACTCCTTCATGATCTTCGGCAAAATGTTTCAGATTCTGGTAGTGGGTGGTGATGACTCCGAATGTTCCTTTCTGGTTGAAACGTTTCAGGACGGCTTCGGCAATAGCACCTCCAATTTGCGGTTCCGTACCTCCACCGAATTCGTCAATCAGGATGAGGCTCCGTTCGTTGCAATTCTTCATCATGATTTTCATATTGGTCAGGTGAGAAGAGTAGGTACTCAAATCATCTTCAATAGATTGCTCATCACCAATATCGATAAAGATGCTGCTGAATATGCCGGCGTGACTGCGTTCGTGCAAGGGGATGAGCATACCGCATTGCAACATATATTGCAGTAAACCGACTGTTTTCAGACAGACGGACTTGCCTCCGGCATTCGGACCGGATATAATAAGGATGCGTTGTTTTTGATTCAGTTCTATATCCAGTGGTACAACTTTCTTTCCATGTTTGGCAAGTGAGAGTTGTAGTAAAGGATGTACGGCCATTGTCCAGTCCAGTAATTGTTCATTCTCTACGGCAGGTTTCAGACTGTTGGTCTGTATGGCGAAATAGCTTTTCGCACGGATAAAATCTATTTCTGCCAGAAATTCGTATGATTGAAGAATTTCCGGGATAGACGGACGGAGCACGTTTGAAAACTCGGTAAGGATGCGAATGATTTCGCGCCGTTCGTCGCCTTCGAGTTCGCGAATACGGTTGTTGGCTTCTACGACTTCCGCCGGTTCTATAAACACTGTTTTTCCGCTGGCGGATTCATCGTGTACAATACCTTTGATTTTTCGTTTGAGTCCGGGTGCGACGGGGATCACCAAACGTCCGTCACGCATAGTGGGAGCTACGTCTTTATCTACGTATCCTTCGGATTGTGCGCTGCGTAGGATGCTGTTTAACGAGCGGGAAATATTTCCCATCGTACTGGCAAGCTCACGACGTATACGGGCTAATTCGGTGGAAGCATTATCCTTGATTTTTCCATATTTGTTAAGGATACCGTCTATTTTTCCTATCAGTTGAGGGAAAACAGCTATATCTCCTGCCAGTCGTTTCAGGCTGGGGTAGGGGGTGTCGTTCTCTTCTTCATCTTCATTTCGGTGGAGAAAGCGTACAATGTCGCGGATGGTTTCTAATGAACGGCGCAGGTCGAATAGTTCTTGCTCGTCCAGATACATTCCTTCTATCCGCACTCGCTTTAGTGAGGGACGGACGTCAAAGAAAAATTGATCGGGAAATCCGTCTTCTTCCTGGATGATGCGGACAAACTCTGTTACCTGGTTTAATTTCTCCTCAACTTCTTCATGTTGCTCCGAAAAGGTCATATCTGTGACTCTTTCTTCGCCTAAAGTGCTAAGACACTTATCTTTTAGTAACTGTCTGATCTGGTCGAATCCTATCTTTTGCTCAAAATTTTGAGGGTATATCATATCTTTGGTTCTTGCTAATGGACTGCAAAAATACGATTATTTCGCGAAAAAAATATCAGAATGTTTGCAGATTTAAAAATGATTCGTACCTTTGCACCGCTTTCAACGGAAAGCACTTCTGATAAAGGAGTTTTGGAGAGGTGGCAGAGTGGTCGATTGCGGCGGTCTTGAAAACCGTTGTACTGCGAGGTACCCGGGGTTCGAATCCCTGTCTCTCCGCTTTTAATCAATAAAAAAATCCCTGTAAAGTTATACTTTGCAGGGATTTTTTATTTTGTGTATGTGTATCAAAAATGGAAGATTCTCTGTATCTTTGCCGGCATGGCACAAAAAGGTGAGTTACATATAAGAAATAAACACAATGGTCAATACGATTTTCCGTTGTTGATAGAAAATTATCCTCCACTTAAGAAATTCGTATCACTTAATCCTCTGGGTGTACAAACTATAAACTTTTTTAATCCGCAAGCAGTAAAAGCTTTAAATAAAGCATTGTTAATCAGTTATTATGGCATTCGGTACTGGGATATACCGAAACAATACTTGTGTCCACCCATTCCCGGAAGAGCGGATTATATTCATTATATTGCCGATCTTATTCAGCCGGATAGGGTAGTGAAAGATTTGCAGGCAGAGGACGAGGATGTGAACGAACAGAAATCGAAATGCAGATGTCTGGATGTTGGGGTAGGCGCAAATTGTATTTATCCGATTATAGGGCACACAGAATATGGATGGACATTTGTGGGCAGTGATATTGATCCGGTTTCGATTGAGAATGCACGGAAGATAGTGACTTGTAACCCGGTATTGGCACATAAGATTGACTTGCGGCTTCAGAAAGACAGTCAGAAGATTTTTGAGGGAATTATCATGCCTGACGAATATTTTGATGTTACGATATGTAATCCTCCGTTTCATAGCTCTAGGAAGGAAGCGGAAGATGGGACCTTGCGTAAATTAAGTAGTCTGAAAGGTGTGAAGGTGAAAAAAGTACAATTAAATTTTGGCGGGAGTGCGAATGAACTTTGGTGTGAGGGTGGAGAAATCCGTTTTATACTGAATATGATTTCCGAGAGTCAGAAATATCAGAAGAACTGTGGATGGTTCACCAGCTTGGTTTCAAAGGAAAAGAATCTCGAAAAGCTATGTGCTAAATTGAAGTCTGTGAATGTATCGGAGTATAAGATTATCAGAATGCAGCAAGGAACTAAAAGCAGCAGAATACTAGCCTGGAGATTTTCTAATAATTCATAACAATCAGTGTATTGACTGGTGAGTGTCCCGACCGGGATGGAATAGTAGTGTATTATACTCATCGCTGTCCGTTTACTGAATTCCATGTTCGCGGTTCTTTGGGTCAATGCAGCCAAGAGTAAAGATCTCCCATTAAAAATAATAAAATTAGAAACTATGGAACAGGCACAAAATGCGCCTACCCCAGCCACTATCTTTACTCTTTTTTATAATGGGAAGTTTGTTACGACCGATTTAAGTGTATGTATTGAAGGGCGGTTGGGAAAAGCTTTAAGCTTGTGATTTTATGAGAGAAATATTGATCAGGAATTAGAGATTGAATAATAAGGATGACTGTGTCTCGATAGTGAATAATAAAGACACAATCTGTGTCTTTACTCTTTTTACGATAGCTAATGTTTCTTATTTTAATTTTGCAAAATTAAAATGCGCCTTGCACTTTTTATAGAAAATACATACCTTTGGGTGCTAAATGATTAAACACGATAAGGAATTTATGCGTTTTTGGGTATGTATTTTTGTGCTTTTATTTGTACACAATCAATTTTCGAGGGCTGATAAAATAATAAATAATGATTCTCTATATACTGAAAAATATATCAGAAATATTTATATTTCCGATCCTAAACGTGCTTTAGAGTTATTAGACGAGGCAGAAAGCAAAAAGGCATTCTCTTTACGGCTGATTTACGAATTACGTAGTTTGTCATACCGTAATATGTATATGAATAAACTGGCTTTTATGTATGCCCGAAAGTCATATCTGCTTGACTCCATATCTCAAAGGGAACCGAAGCATATGTTGAAGATGACGGTTTTTATGGCCGAACTTTCATCTGTGATGAGTAAATATAATGAGAGTATGAGATATGCTCTTAATGGGATTACGCAGGCGCAGAAACTAAAAGATCGGGAAGCCGAAGCCAGGTTGCTTTTTTGTATAGGAGAGAATAATTGGAGGTTGTCATTAAAGGATGAGGCATACAAATATTTTGACCGTACTATTGAATTGTTGCGCGGTTCAAAGGATATGCGGGAGATGATGTTGCTTTCTTATTATTATGGGGCCGAAATGGGATTTCTAATGACTGACTCTCGTATCAAGGAAGCTTTGAGTCTTGCTTATGAACGTGAGAAACTTCTTAAAAAATTAGAGAAATTACCCCAAATTCCTGAAGGGTACGTGGATGGTCAATATAGTTACTTATATGCAAAATTGGCCTATATCTCCTGTCTTGAAAAGAAATATGTTCAGGCGGAACAATATTACCAGCAATATCAGGCATTGAAAGAATCTCAAACTCCGGACGGTAAAATGTATTCGATACCTTATTTAACCCTTTCCGGACAATATGAGAAAGTAATTGATAATTGCAGAGACTTCAAAGAATTGTTAAGGACACAACAAGATACCTTGAATGCTCAATATCTTACTATTCTAAATAAAGAAGTACAAGCTTATCTGGGTATGCATCGTTATAAAGAAGCGGCAGCGATACGCGAAACTATTATTGCGATAACAGATAGTATCAATAATAGAGACAAGGAAAATGCAGCATTGGAATTGAATGCGATGTACGGAGCTTCTGAAAAGGAGGAATATATTGCCGAACAAGCCTCTCAATTAAAGATAAGAAATATCTCACTCTGCTTTTTGATATGTATAATTGTACTTATCTTGTTTATACTGTGGCGTTTGTGGCGTTTCAACCATATTGTCGAGTATAAAAATAGGATGCTTGCCAAACTTATAAATGAAAAATTTGCCAACAGAAAAGACGGTAATCAGTTGTCGGAAGCGGATGAGCAATTGGCTATCTCATCGGATTTGGAGCCGGAACTGATTTCATCTGAAGAGCAGGAAGAACTTTTGGATGAAACAAATAAAGAAAGTGGGGAGGAAGAAGAGAATAAAAAGATATTTCAGGAGCTGAATGATATCGTTATTCAGAAACAGTTATATCTTTCTTCAGAATTGTCGAGAGAAGATCTGGCACAAATCGTACATCTAAATAACGCACGTTTTGCGAGGATGATAAGAGAATGTACCGGAACCAATTTCAATGGATATATCAATGAATTGCGCATTAATTATGCCATTGAACTGATGAAAAAGTATCCCAACTATACAATACGTGCCATAGCGGATGAGGCCGGATTTAATAGCACCCCGATTTTATACAGCCTTTTTAAGAAAAAGACGGGAATGACTCCTTACGAATTTAAAAAAGCACAGGATTCGTTACGAAATTGAATGGATTTCGCTAAACAATTTTCGCATTTTCCGGTTTATCTATTTATAATTAACTATAAATAGAAATGATACAGGTTAGGATAAAGCGGGTTTACGAAGATTTTTCAGAAACAGATGGTTACCGGGTACTGGTAGATAAACTATGGCCACGCG
The DNA here is from genome assembly GCF_015559655.1 of Bacteroides sp. 1001136B_160425_E2. NCBI lineage: Bacteria > Pseudomonadati > Bacteroidota > Bacteroidia > Bacteroidales > Bacteroidaceae > Bacteroides > Bacteroides sp. 1001136B_160425_E2. Next base: position 29,806 of record NZ_JADMQH010000002.1, read on the forward strand.
GCATGAAGAAAGAATGGCTGAAGTACGATTACTGGGCAAAAGATATTACACCGTCTTCCACATTACGGGGATGGTTTCATGAAGATATTCCCGGACATTGGGAAGATTTTGTCGTACAGTATCAGAAAGAACTCGATGCTTCTCCCGCAATGGCTGATTTTCTGACTCTTATCAAACCGCATCCGGTGATAACACTACTTTACGCTTCCAAAGAACCGGTGTATAATCATGCCCGTATCCTTCGCGATTATCTGGAAATGCGTCTGAAAGAGTGAAATTAAAGTAATTTTTATCTGTTTACGCTTTCTGTCGTTCACTCAATTTCCTACCTTTGTAATCTAAATCAAAATCGTGTAATCATGAAGTATAAATTATTGGTTCTTGATGTAGACGGAACACTCCTCAATGATGCGAAAGAAATTAGTAAACGTACATTGGCTGCCCTGTTGAAGGTTCAGCAAATGGGAGTACGTATTGTGCTGGCATCCGGCAGACCGACTTATGGCCTGATGCCGCTGGCCAAGATGCTCGAACTTGGAAACTATGGAGGTTTTATCCTTTCCTATAATGGCTGTCAGATTATCAATGCACAAAACGGGGAAATTCTGTTTGAACGTCGGATTAATCCCGAAATGTTGCCGTATCTGGAAAAGAAAGCCCGTAAAAACGGTTTTGCCTTATTCACTTATCATGATGATACGATCATAACGGATTCTCCTGAAAATGAACATATCCAAAATGAAGCCCGGTTGAATAACCTGCAAATAATCAAAGAAGAAGAATTTTCTGCTGCCATTGATTTTGCGCCTTGTAAGTGTATGCTGGTCAGCGATGATGAAGAAGCACTGCTTGGTCTGGAAGATCACTGGAAGAGAAGACTGAATGGAGCGTTGGACGTATTTCGTTCGGAGCCTTATTTTCTGGAAGTAGTTCCCTGCGCCATTGATAAAGCCAATTCTCTGGGTGCTTTGCTGGAGGTGCTGGATATGAAGCGCGAGGAAGTGATTGCTGTGGGCGACGGTGTGTGTGACGTAACAATGATTCAATTGGCCGGGCTGGGCGTAGCTATGGGACATTCACAAGACTCGGTGAAAGCCTGTGCCGATTATGTGACCGCTTCGAATGAGGAAGACGGAGTGGCCGTTGCAGTGGAGAAGGCTATCATAGCCGAAGTGCGTGCAGCCGAAATTCCCCTTGACCAACTGAATGCGCAGGCACGCCACGCATTGATGGGAAACTTGGGAATTCAATATACTTATGCCGACGAAGACCGTGTGGAAGCAACGATGCCGGTAGACCATCGTACCCGTCAGCCTTTTGGCATTTTGCATGGTGGAGCTACTCTTGCATTGGCGGAAACAGTTGCCGGACTTGGTTCAATGATTCTTTGCCAGCCGGACGAGATTGTAGTAGGAATGCAGGTCAGCGGAAACCATATATCTTCTGCACATGAAGGGGATACAGTGCGTGCAGTAGGAACCGTTGTACATAAAGGACGTTCCTCCCACGTATGGAATGTAGACGTGTTTACTTCAACAAACAAACTGGTGTCTTCCATACGGGTAGTGAACAGCGTGATGAAAAAGAGATGACCGACGAAGAAATAAGTAACTTGACAACTATTGATGCATTTATTCAGCGTAAACAGCCGTTTGCTGTTTACCGTATTCCCGGAGAGAAAGTTCCCCGTCTGTTGACGCAGGCGGAAGGAACGGTCCGCTTGATATACGATCTGAAAGAACTGAACGGACAGAGAGGATTTGTAATTGCTCCGTTTCAGGTGAGTGAGTCATGTCCGGTTGTATTGATTCAACCCGATCAGTGGGGACAGCCTTTACCGATGGATGATGATACGGAGGAAGACCGGGAGGTAGCGTTGTGCCTGCAAGGACAAGAATCATTTCTGACTTCTTCCACGGAGGAATATGCGGCATGCTTTCATACCTTTATAAATGCGTTACGTGACAGGACTTTTGATAAACTAGTGCTTTCCCGTCATCTTACAGTTGATAAAGTAGCTGATTTCTCTCCTTCGTCCATTTTTCGGGCGGCTTGTAAACGTTATATTCATTCGTATATATACTTATGTTATACTCCGCAGACAGGTATCTGGCTGGGAAGCACTCCCGAAATCATTTTATCGGGTGAGAAGGACGAATGGCATACGGTTGCGCTAGCCGGAACGCAGCCTTTACAAGATGGCAGACTACCGCAAGTGTGGGATGAAAAGAACCGGAAAGAACAGGATTATGTCACTTCTTATATCCGCCGTCAGCTTCTTTCACTGGATATCCATTCTACGGAGAACGGACCATTTCCTGCTTATGCCGGTGCTTTGTCACATTTAAAAACCGATTTCCGGTTCGCTTTGAAAGATAATAAAGGTTTGGGAGATCTTCTGAAAGTTTTGCATCCGACACCTGCCGTATGCGGCTTGCCGAAGGAAGAAGCCTATCAGTTTATTTTGCGGAACGAAGGTTACGACCGACGCTATTACTCCGGCTTTATCGGATGGCTTGATCCGGAAGGACGAACAGACTTGTATGTAAACCTGCGCTGTATGCATATCGAAGATAAACAACTCACTCTTTATGCCGGCGGTGGATTATTGGCCTCTTCGGAATTGAATGACGAATGGCTGGAAACGGAGAAGAAGTTGCAAACTATCAAACGGCTGATTGCAGTGCCTCCTTTAAAATCATAAACTACTAATAATTATCATCATGTATACAGACAAGAAGAACATACTTCAGTTGGTTGCGTTACTCGAGGCGCATGGGATTACTAAGGTTGTGTTGTGTCCGGGTAGTCGTAACACGCCCCTAGTGCATACTTTGTCTAATCATCCGAATTTTACCTGCTATCCGGTGACTGATGAACGGAGTGCCGGCTATTTTGCCATCGGTCTTGCGTTGAATGGTGGTAAGCCTGCAGCTGTCTGCTGCACTTCCGGTACTGCATTATTAAACCTTCATCCGGCTGTGGCAGAAGCATTTTATCAAAATGTTCCTCTGGTCATTATTTCTGCAGACCGTCCTGCTGCCTGGATCGGGCAGATGGATGGACAGACTGTACCACAACCGGGCGTATTTCAGACGTTGGTCAAGAAGTCGGTAAACCTTCCGGAGATTCATACGGAAGAAGATGAATGGTATTGCAATCGTCTGGTGAATGAAGCATTGCTGGAGACGAACCATCATGGAAAAGGACCGGTACATATAAATGTCCCTATTTCTGAACCATTGTTCCAGTTTACGGTCGATTCGCTTCCTGAAGTGCGTGTCATTACCCGTTATCAGGGATTGAACGTCTACGATCGTGATTATAACGATTTGGTCGACCGGATGAATAAATACCAGAAGCGTATGATTATCATCGGTCAGATGAATCTTATCTACCTGTTTGAAAAAAGATATATCAAGTTATTATATAAGCATTTTGCCTGGTTGACGGAACATATCGGCAACCAGACAGTTCCCGGTATTCCGGTAAAGAACTTCGATGCGGCGCTTTATGCCATGCCCGCAGAGAAGGTAGATCAGATGGTTCCAGAGTTGCTGATTACTTATGGGGGACATGTCGTTTCCAAACGATTGAAGAAGTTTCTCCGTCAGCATCCGCCTAAAGAACATTGGCACGTATCGCCGGACGGTGAGGTGGTCGATTTGTACGGCTCATTAACTACGGTGATCGAAATGGATCCGTTCGAGTTTTTGGAGAAGATAGCCAGTTTGCTGGACAATCGGACTCCTGAATATCCCCGTGTGTGGGAAAACTATTGCAAGATCATTCCCGAACCGGAGTTTGCTTATTCGGAAATGTCTGCCGTCGGTACGTTATTGAAAGCCTTGCCGGAGTCATGTGCCTTGCATCTGGCAAACAGTTCAGTGGTGCGTTATGCGCAATTATACTCAATTCCTTCTACGATTGAAGTTTGTTGCAATCGGGGAACAAGCGGCATTGAAGGCTCATTGTCTACTGCTGTCGGTTATGCGGCAGCTTCCGACAAACTGAACTTTATAGCTATCGGAGATTTGAGCTTCTTTTATGATATGAATGCGTTGTGGAATGTCAACGTTCGCTCCAATCTGCGTATCCTTCTGTTAAATAATGGAGGAGGAGAGATTTTCCATACCTTGCCGGGATTGGATATGTCGGGTACATCACATAAATTTATTGCGGCAGTCCATAAAACGTCGGCCAAAGGTTGGGCAGAGGAACGTGGATTCCTCTATCTGCAAGCGCAAAATGACGAAGAACTGGCTGAAGCGATGACAACTTTCACTCAACCGGAAGCTATGGAACAGCCTGTGCTCTTAGAGGTGTTTACCAACAAAAACAAGGACGCACGCATGTTGAAAAATTATTATCATCAATTAAAACAAAAATAGATTATGTCAACACAAAGAGAGTGGACAACCATTAGAGAATACGACGATATTCTTTTTGATTATTATAATGGAATTGCCCGTATCACGATTAACCGTGAGCGTTATCGGAATGCGTTTACTCCGACAACTACTGCTGAAATGAGTGACGCATTGCGCATCTGCCGTGAAGAAGCGGATATTGATGTGATTGTGATTACCGGAGCCGGTGATAAGGCATTCTGTTCGGGTGGCGACCAGAATGTGAAAGGACGTGGCGGATATATCGGAAAAGACGGTGTGCCTCGTCTTAGCGTATTGGATGTGCAAAAGCAGATTCGCAGCATCCCGAAACCAGTAATTGCTGCCGTGAACGGTTTTGCCATTGGCGGCGGACATGTACTTCATGTGGTATGTGATTTGTCCATTGCGTCGGAAAATGCCATTTTCGGTCAGACAGGTCCTCGTGTAGGTAGCTTTGATGCCGGATTCGGTGCGTCTTATCTGGCACGTGTAGTGGGGCAGAAGAAAGCACGCGAAATCTGGTTCCTCTGCCGGAAGTATAATGCACAAGAAGCATTGGATATGGGATTAGTGAATAAAGTAGTTCCCTTGGAGCAGTTGGAAGATGAATATGTGCAGTGGGCGGAAGAAATGATGCAGCTCAGTCCGTTGGCTTTACGTATGATTAAGGCCGGATTGAATGCCGAACTCGACGGTCAGGCAGGTATTCAGGAACTGGCAGGTGACGCAACATTGCTCTATTATCTGACAGATGAAGCACAGGAAGGGAAAAATGCGTTTTTGGAGAAACGTAAACCGAACTTCAAACAATATCCGAAATTTCCCTAAAATCGGTTTTACCACAGAGTACCACAGAGTTTGCTTTTTCTGCGCTTAATCCCGATTTTCTGCAAAGCAAGACTGTGAGGAGAGAACGCTAGGAGAACTGCAAGAGATATAACTTACTAAAACTTCATGAGACTCTGCGTTATTCTGTGGTGAATTGAAAAATTATGCACGATGAACTGTAAAATAGAAATTATTCCCCAATTGCTCCATTTCAAGCAGCCTGCCGGAACTTCCCGGGGAACATATACCACGCGTAAAGTCTGGTATCTTCATTTCACCTCTCCTGACTTCCCTGGCAGAGTGGGAATAGGAGAGTGTGCACCTTTGCCCGCTTTAAGTTGTGACGATCTTCCTGATTACGAAGATATATTAGTGAAAGCCTGTCGGAAAGTAGAGAGGGAACAAGGCAGATTGGATATGGATGGCTTGTGTGACTATCCATCAATTTTATTTGGTCTGGAAACAGCCATCCGGCATTTCTTTGCAGGAAACTGGGCTTTAAGTGATACGGCTTTCTCACGTGGAGAAGTTGGAATTCCGATTAACGGTCTTATCTGGATGGGAGATTTTCAGAACATGTTATCCCAGATTGAGAAAAAGATGGAAGCTGGGTTTCGCTGCATCAAGTTAAAGATAGGTGCCATCAATTTTGAAGAAGAACTGACATTACTGCGTCATATTCGTGCGCGTTATTCTTCCAAGGAAATAGAGTTGCGTGTAGATGCAAATGGTGCTTTTTCTCCGGTCGATGCAATGGAAAAACTGAAACGTCTGTCCGAACTTGATTTGCATTCCATCGAACAGCCGATCCGTGCCGGACAATGGGAGGAAATGGCCCGTCTTGCTTCCGAATCTCCGTTACCGATCGCTTTGGATGAAGAATTGATAGGATGCAACACGCTGGAAAAAAGGCAAGAACTGCTTTCAACAGTCCGTCCGCAATATATCGTTATAAAACCTTCCCTTCATGGAGGAATATGCGGAGGAGATGAATGGATTATCGAAGCAGAAAAGCATCATATCGGCTGGTGGATTACTTCCGCACTGGAATCAAACATTGGTTTGAACGCTATTGCACAGTGGTGTGCAACATTCAGCAATCCGTTGCCGCAGGGACTGGGAACAGGGGCGCTCTTTACAGACAACGTGGAAGTGCCTCTTGAAATAAGAAAAGATTGTTTATGGTTTTGTAAATGATGGTATTTAAAGGATAATCCGATGGTATTTGATCGAAAACAACAATGCTTGTTACTGGAAGGAAAAGAATATACTTCTGAAGATATACGCCAATTGATAGCCGGAGGGGCGGAGGTTCATTCTCCTGCTCTATGGGATTTATATCTTTTCCTGAACGAATGGTTTAATGCTTCTCCCGTCATTACTGTCTACACGTCAGGCTCCACAGGTACACCTAAAGAATTGATTGTACGTAAAGATCAGATGATGCAAAGTGCGCGTCTGACTTGTGAGTTTCTGAATTTGAAGGAAGGTCAGTCGGCATTACTATGTATGAATCTTCGTTATATAGGTGCGATGATGGTGGTTGTGCGTTCGTTGGTTGCAGGTTTGAATTTGATTGTACGTCCTGCTTCCGGTCATCCTTTAGCGGATATAAAAGAACCTTTGGGATTTGTGGCAATGGTCCCATTGCAAGTTTATAACACATTGCAGATTCCCGAAGAAAAAGAGCGATTAAAACAAACGGATATTCTGATTATAGGAGGCGGAGCCGTTGATGAGGCTCTAGAGGCGGAGATCAAACATCTTCCGACCGCAGTCTATTCTACTTATGGCATGACTGAAACTTTATCTCATATTGCTCTCCGTCGTCTGAACGGAACATCAGCTTCTGAACATTATTATCCATTTTCTTCAGTAAAATTGTCTTTATCCGCAGAGAATACGTTAATCATTGATGCCCCTTTGGTATGTGACGGAACATTGCAAACCAATGATATTGCACGTATCTATCCCGATGGAAGTTTTATGATTCTAGGCCGGAAAGATAACGTTATCAATAGCGGTGGAATCAAGATTCAAGCAGAGGAAATAGAAAAAGTCCTTCGTCCGTTTATTCCTCTGCCGTTTGTTATCACTTCAGTTCCTGACCATCGTTTGGGGCAGGCAGTGACCTTATTGATAGCGGGGCAATTGGATACAAAAGAGATAGAAGATAAATTGCAGACAATATTAGAACCATATTACCGTCCCAAACATATTTTTATTACAAAATCTATCCCACAGACGAAAAACGGCAAAATAGACCGTGTCGGATGCCGCACTTTGGCAGCATCATACCTTTCCCATTCGCATCAGTTCCCATCCATAGAACTACATGATGATGCAATGTAGTTGGGGTTCCTGGTAAAACTAGTGAACTCGTAAATTTGACGCGCCCCTTAAACGATTTGGAAATTTCATTTCTTATATTCTCATAAATATTAGTCAACCTGTTGAAACATAGTGTAATAGAATATGAGAAATACTTTTAAAGGTTGGCGTTTCTCATGCTTTTTCCCGTGCTTTTTCCCTAAAAACAGGTATTTCTCATACTCATTCTCGTTATTTCTCATAGTAGTTGTATAACAATCTACTGCTATTTTACGCCTGAATCATTAACAGTAAAGTTATTCTTCATTATAGGTAAACTTGTTTTGGGCTAATAGTAAACTTGTTTTTCATCTATTATAAACTGTAATTGCAAGCTTTGATTATAAAAACGAAGCTTGCATTTATAGTTTATGGTTAGTTGAAATCAACTTTATATATAAAGGATAGGAAGTTTGCTATTAGGCAATAGCAACTTTACTATTAATACTTTCCGGACAGACAAGTAATAGTTAATATGTGTTGATAAGGAGTGGCTGTTATGCGCGATAGAATAACAAAAGTAACAATGACAGATAGTCTTTCAGTTCATTGCGCAAAAGTTCCATTGTCTTTTGTTTGTATCGATTGATAGACTTCACGCTAAGATTCATCTCTTCTGCAATTTCTACATGGGTTTTCCCTTCAAAGAAACTTTTTATAAAGACAGTCCGGTATTTTTCGGGTAACTTATTCAATGTCTCATACAACATTCTGTATAATTCATCAAGAGTGTATACGCTATCCGGCTCTGTTTCGTAAATAGGAGCTTTCTTCTGAATATTTTCGGCATAACTCCATTCATATTCCTGATGTTTCAGGAAATTCAGACAGCTATTTTTCACACACATTTTGATATACCCTAATGCTGTGTCCGATTGCAAGTCAAAAGACTCTGTTTCAAGCTTATCCCATAATGAAGTGAATACATCTGAAACGATATCTTCACGTATATCTTTGTCATCAATAAATCTTCTTGCATATAGACAAAATGGGGCATAATATTCCTCATAGAGTTGCTTGAAAGCCCGTTCTTTAGTCTGTTTGGGAAAAGATATTTTCATTATTTTGAGATTCTGTAGTTTTTCATTTTGCTGCAAATATATAACAAGATAATTATCAAAGCCTAATTTTCCTGTTCTTTTTTTGTATTCAACACGGATGGGCTGAAAATAATGCTAGTAGGTTGTCCTTTTGTGTCTGCTACAATTGTATTATCTATAAACAGGATTAAAATATGAAAAATAAGCTTTTTTTGTTGGCTGTGACTTTTTGTTTGCCAGTGTATTCCCAGGAAGTTTCCAAGTCTTTTATTCCTATGGTTCAAATTCCTTCCGGAAGTTTTTATATGGGAAGTGACGGGTTGGGTGAAGATTTTGATGAAGCTCCTATTCATCAGGTAATCGTTTCTCGTTCGTTTCGTATGGGAGTTACTGAAATAACGAATGCACAATATGAATTATTCCGTCCGGAACATCGGGAGTTGCGAGGGAAAAATGGGGTTTCTCGGGAAGATGATGAGGCAGTAGTTAATGTGAGTTATTTTGATGCTGTCGCTTTTTGTGACTGGCTTAGTCAGAAAGAAGGCAAAAGCTATCGATTACCAACTGAAGCGGAATGGGAATACGCCTGCCGAGCAGGTACATATACGGTGTTTTTTGCGGGAGATGGATTGCCGGCTGTTTATCACCGGAATCAAAAAGTAACCCGTGATTTTGATCCGGTATCTTTAAAAGTTGCTCAAACTCCTCCTAATGCATTCGGACTTTATGATATGCATGGTAATGTAGAAGAATGGTGCTTGGATTGGTATGCTCCCTATTCCGGAGAAAAACAAATAGACCCGACAGGACCTTTATCGGGAGAATTCCGTGTGACCAGAGGAGGAAGTCATCACACTCCAGAGAAATATTTGAGAAGTGCCAATCGTATGGCTATGATTCCGGAGGATAAACATTCTCAAACAGGATTTAGAATAGTTGAAACAGATACTCCTTTGAATGTATCTGGTGGTTCAGCTCCGGTTTCGTTAAATCGGGAATCTGTAGAAAATTCTTCTAAAAGATGGAAGAATATATCAGCAAAGATGCCGATATTTATGTCTCCAATACCATTTGTTATACGCCCGGCATGCGATTCCGGCACCCCTTTTTATCTTCATAATCACCAACCTGCGGTCACCTGGTGTGATAATGGGGATTTGTTAGCTATATGGTTTTCAGCAAATGAAGAGAATGGAAGAGGCATGGTAGTACTTGGGTCTCGTCTGCGAAGAGGGCATAATAACTGGGATGAAGCTTCTTTGTTTTTTAAAGTTCCGGATCGAAATATGACGGGAAGTGCATTGTTGAATGATGGTCGGGGTACAATTTATCATGTGAATGGAGTGGAAGCGTCAGGAGACTGGCAGAATTTGGCAATGGTACTACGTGTCAGTACCGATAATGGTGCATCATGGAGTACCCCTCGATTAATAGCACCCGAACATGCGAAACGACACCAGGTAATAGCTGGTACAATTCGTACACGTGAGGGATGGTTGGTTCAGGCATGTGATGCAGGTCCCGGCAGTCATGACGGAGCTGCTATCCATATAAGCAAAGATGAGGGTAAAACATGGTACGATCCTTGGGATGGCGCTCCCTTACCGGATTTCAAAGAGGGAGGAACCGGAAGTACAATTGCGGGTATCCATGCAGGAATTGTACAATTAAAGAATGGGAATTTAATGGCTTTGGGTCGTGGCAATAGTATACGGAATAAAGAAGGAAAACTCCGGATGCCTATGAGTATATCTGATGATATGGGTAAGAACTGGAAATATATGGCTAGTGAGCTTCCGCCTATTGACGGAGGTCAACGTCTTGTTTTGATGAGATTAAATGAAGGACCTTTATTATTGGTTTCTTTTACAGATCATCCGTTACGTACTCCATTAGAAGAGCGGGGACTGGATTTTAAAAATCAGGATGGAACTACTTATAAAGGGTATGGGATGTATGCAGCCTTATCTTATGATGAAGGCAAAACATGGCCTGTAAAAAGATTGCTTACTGATGGCAAAGAACGTTTCTTAAATGGAGGAGCATGGACGGGATATTTCGAGATGGATGAAAAACATGCAGAACCACGAGGCTATCTGGCAGGAACCCAAACCCCTGACAATCTGATTCATATTCTTAGCAGCAGACTGCATTATCGCTTTAATTTAGCATGGCTTGAAAAATAAAATAAAAAAAGAGTGCGTGTGCTGTCCTTTTCCGATTGCTTCAGTTGTATTATTAGTGTAATTGCAATTAAAAGATAATATTTAGAAAGAGAATATGGAAAATATGAATCCGGAATCATTGCTCCGTAAAGCACAGGCATTGGGAGATGACATTAAAGAAATGGAATCCATTGATGTATTGGGTGCTTATTGTCAGGCACAAACCAGAATTAAAGCGAATAGGAAAAAAAGTTTGTATAATCAATTGATGCGTTATGCCGCATTTCTGACTTTACCTTTGTTGCTGTCGTCTTTGATATTGGGATATTTGTATTTTGGCGGTGTGGAGGCGGAAGAAAAATATGCCGAGATAATAGCTGCAAGGGGATCGGTGATACGATACGAACTTCCGGATCATTCTGTTGTGTGGTTGAATTCTGGTAGTACATTGCGTTATCCTACTGTTTTTAAAAAAGAAAATCGGATGGTAGAACTGAAAGGTGAAGCATACTTTGAAGTAGAGGCAGATAAAAAACGTCCTTTTTATGTAAATACTCCGGAAGGATTGAGTGTATACGTATATGGAACAAAATTTAATGTAACAGCATATGACGATGATGATTATGTGGAAACAGTCTTGGAAAAAGGCAAGGTCAATGTGATTACTCCCTGCAAAGAAACAATTGTCCTGACTCCCGGAGAACAGTTACATTATGATAGGCAGACACAAAAGTCGATAAAGAATAAAGTGGATGTCTATGGAAAGGTGGCTTGGAAAGACGGTAAGTTGATATTCAGAAATGCTTCATTGGAAGAAATATTTAAACGTCTGGAACGACACTTTAATGTGGATATAAAATTGAATAATGAGTTTGGAAAAGAATATAAATATCGGGCAACTTTCCGTAATGAAACTTTGTCGCAGATATTGGATTATTTGGCCAAATCAGTAACGTTGAAGTGGAAGATTCAGGAACCGGAACAACAGTCAGACGGTACGCTTACAAAAACGAAGATAATAGTAGATTTATATTAGTAATAACCTCTAAAACAAGAAAAGCCTATGAGATAACACATTTATGATAAAAGAAAGGAAGAAAGCTGCTACCAACAGCTGTCTTCCTCCGAATTTACCAGATTCACGGTACAGGGTCTCGCAAACACTAACCGGAATCAAACCATAGTTCATTTAGTAATAAACTTTAGTTAGCCACAAATGTATGAAAAAAAATCATTCATTTACTGCATTATGTCCTAAATATGCTTTAAATCTAAAACTTCCTTTAGTTATGAGGATTAGTCTAGCACTACTTTTCGCAGTAGTATTACAACTTTCTGCCGGAAATGGTTATGCCCAGCGAACGCGGGTTGCTATTTCGATGAATAATGTATCTGTAGAACAGGTACTGAATAAAATAGAGGAGACTTCTGACTATGTTTTCCTTTATAATGATAAAACGATTCAGAAGAATCGTATTGTTTCTGTGAATAATAATTCAGGTAAGATCTTGGATATTCTTGATGAGGTTTTCAAAGGAACTGATATTACTTATACAGTGGTTGATAAGCAGATTATTTTGTCTACCAATAAATTGAATGTGACAGAACAAGATCCTGCCATTCAAGTAAAAGGTACAGTTAAAGATGCAAAAGGAGAACCTTTGATTGGGGTGAATGTGAAGGTGAAAGGAACAACTACCGGTGCTATTACGGATTTTGACGGGAACTTTCAAATTCAAGCTAAAAAGGGAGCGATATTGGAGGTGTCTTATATTGGATATACTTCTCAAGAAATAAAGGTCACGGATAATAAACCTCTCTCCATTTTGATGACGGAAGACACAAAAGTATTGAATGAGGTAGTTGTGACTGCTTTAGGTATTAAACGTGAAGCCAAGTCTTTAACATACAATGTACAACAGATTGGCGGTGACGAAGTGGCAAAGGCAAAAGATATGAATGTAATGAGCAGCCTTGCCGGTAAGGTGGCTGGTGTAAATATTAATTCAAGTGCGTCTGGTATCGGTGGTAGTGCTCGCGTAGTAATGCGTGGTACAAAGTCTATATCTGGTAATAACAATGCCCTTTATGTGGTAGATGGAGTTCCTTTAGCTAATATATCAGGTGAGCAACCCGATGACCAGTATACAGGTGCCGGACAGTCCGGTGATGGCTTGGCCAATTTTAATGCTGATGATATAGAATCAATATCCGTTCTTAGTGGTTCTGCTGCTGCCGCATTGTATGGTTCTGCTGCTGCCAATGGTGTGGTGCTTATTACAACAAAGAAAGGTGCTGTGGATAAGACTAGGTTGACTTATAGTAATAATACCACTTTCTATTCTCCATTTTTATTACCGGATTTTCAGAATACATACGGTTCGGAAACAGGAGAATGGTATAGTTGGGCATCCAGGCTGTCATCTCCTACAGATTATGAAGTAAAAGATTTCTTTCAGACAGGCTATAATGTAGCGAACACAGTAAGTCTGACTACGGGAACACAGAAAAATCAGACCTATGTATCCGTAGGCGCAGTGAACGCTCGGGGGATCATTCAGAATAATGATTTGGACCGGTATAATTTTTCTGTTCGTAATACAACTTCCATGTTGAATGACAAACTGAATATGGATTTGAGCTTTATGTATTCTAATGTAAAGGAACAGAATATGTTGGCACAAGGAGAGTATGCCAATCCGTTAGTTCCTGTCTATCTGTTTCCGCGGGGTGATGACTTTTCGAAATATCAGTATTATGAACGGTATGATGTGGATCGTAATATAAAGACGCAGTTCTGGCCATTGAAAGAGAATGGGTTATCCATGCAAAATCCTTACTGGATCACTAATCGGAATATGTATACTAATAAGAAAGACCGCTTTTTGGCAAGTGGCTCATTGAAATATACGATAACAGATTGGTTGAATGTTTCCGGACGGGTAAAGCTGGATAAGGAAACAATTAATTCGGAAAAGAAAATGTATGCTTCTACTTTGAATGTCATTGCAGAAAACTCGGATAAGGGAGCGTATGTACAGTCGAACAAAAATACCAGTCAGATTTATGCGGATGCCATGTTGAATATTAATAAATATTTCTATCACGATACATGGAATCTTACAGCATCTTTGGGGGCCAGTTTATTAGACTTGGATTACAAAGAACTGAATTTTGGCGGTGGATTGCTGACTATTCCTAATCTGTTTACCTCTAATAACACGAATGTTTCCGGCAAATTGACTTATAAGAATACAAATTATCATGACCGTACCAATTCTTTGTTTGGGACATTCTCTTTAGGTTATAAAGGTATGGCTTATCTGGATGGATCGTTGCGCAATGATTGGATATCTGCCTTGGCCGGAACAAACCACTCATCTATATTATATCCTTCTATTGGTGCTTCGGCTATTCTGACTAATATGTTTACAATGAAGTCTAATATACTTTCTTATGCAAAGATTCGCCTATCATACAGTGAGGTGGGTAATGCACCGGAAAGATTCAGAGCCATTACTACTTATGCTGTGTTGGGAGGATTGAATACTACTTCTTATTTCCCTATAAAGGATTTGAAACCGGAAAGAACTCATTCATGGGAAGGAGGATTTAATTTAGGATTATTTGATAATAAATTAACCCTGGATGTAACAGCTTATAAGACATATACGGAGAATCAGTTGTTTAGCCCGGAAATCTCTACGACAACCGGCTATTCTAAATTATATGTAAATGCAGGTAAAGTAACGAATAAAGGTATTGAGTTAGCTCTTGGCTTTAAACAGAATATAGGTCCGGTAGATTGGAAAACAACTTTGCTCTGGTCCCTTAATAGAAATCGCATTGACCAATTGCTTCCTGAATATACGAATGAGGAATTAGGGGTAACAGTACATCTGGACGAAATGGATGTTTATTCATTAGGGGGCGCAAAGCAACGATTAACTGTAGGTGGTTCCATGGGAGATGTATATGTTAATACAATGAGAACCGATGAGCATGGATATATTTGGATGAATTCAATGACAGGTGCATTGGAAACAGATAAAAATAATTATATCTATGCCGGTAATACGAATCCCAAGTATACTCTTAGCTGGAGAAATGAATTTAATTGGAAAGGGATCAGCCTTGGATTTATGTTGAATGCCCGTGTGGGTGGTATTGGAGTTTCTGCTACTCAAGCCGTGATGGATTATTATGGAGTATCTAAGACATCAGCAGATGCACGCGATAATGGTGGTGTGAAAGTGAACGGTCAGATGATTGATGCCCAGACATGGTATCAGACTATTGGGGCTAATGGAACAGGGTATGTTGGTTCCATGTACGTATATAGTATGACCAATGTCCGCTTGGGAGAATTGACCTTGGGTTATGATATTCCTATCAATAGATGGTGCAAATGGATTTCAGGATTAAACGTATCTTTTGTAGGGCGTAATTTGTGGATGCTTTATTGTAAAGCTCCTTTTGACCCGGAATCTACCGCAAGCACAGGTACCTATAATCAGGGTATGGACTATTTCATGCAACCGAGTTTGAGGTCGATGGGATTTTCTGCAAAGATTTCTTTCTAATTGGATAACCTTTAAAAAAGATAATGATGAACATACGTAAGTTTTTTGAAGCAAGAAACTTCTATTTACTCCTTGGAGTAATGATGATAAATGTGGGTTGTACAAAGAATTTTCTGGAGTACAATACCAATCCTAATGAAGCTACAGATGAAATGACGGATTGGGATAATGTAAGAACTGGTTCTCTCCTTTTACAGATGGAGCAGAATGTATTGGTGGTAGCACAACCCGGACTTAATATTGGTTCGGACAGATATCAGACTGTGGAAGTTATGGGAGGCGATGGTTATGTCGGATATTTCGGTTTTCCTGCTCCCAGCATCAATTCTGCCGGTCGATATAATTGGGATAAAAGAAGTTGGTATGGTGATATGTTTACTACCAATTATCTGACAACGATGAATGCCTGGCGTGAAATAAGGAAAGCAATAAACAATGATGAAGATCCGCGTTTCTCTATGGCGCAGATTTTGAAAGTGGCAGCAATGCACCGTGTAACGGATACATACGGCCCTATTCCTTATTTGAATTTTGGAGTATCAAAAGAAGTTCCTTATGATTCACAGAAGGATGTTTATTACAGATTTTTTGAGGAACTGGATGGAGCTATTAATAACTTGGATAGTTATGCAGCATCTGGTAGTAAAGTGTTGTCATCATGGGATTGTGTGTTTAATGGTGATGTTACAGCTTGGATAAAGTTAGCCAATTCACTTCGTTTACGTCTTGCGATACACCTTGCCTATGTAGATGAAGAAAAGGCAAAAAATGAGGCACAGTTAGCTATTGGTAATAGTTATGGCTTGATGAATGTTAAGTCAGACTTGGCAGAGTTACAGCACATCACTCCGATAGCGACGTATGAAAGTCCATTATATATTTTAAAAGGATGGGATGATATTTGTATGGGAGCAACTCTGGATTCATATATGAATGGGTATCAAGATCCACGACTTTCTGCCTATTTCGAGGCAGGTACGGGTGGAAAATATCGTGGCATAAGAGCCGGAATGTCGAAAGATATAAGTAAGGATAAGTATATAACCGGAGCTTTTTCCGTTCCCCAAGCAACTGCTACTTCTAATGTGGTATGGATGCGTTCATCCGAATCATATTTTTTGTTGGCAGAGTATGCTTTGCGTTGGGGAACAAATGCTGATGCTAAAAAGTACTATGAAGAGGGTATAAGAATGTCTTTTGATGAGCATGGTGCATCGGGAGTTGACGGGTATCTTGCAAGAACAGCAGAAGACGGGTATGTTCCTGCTAACTATGAGGATCCGGTGACATCTTCTCATTCTATGGATGCTTTGGGAACTGTTTCTATTGCTTGGGATGAATCGGGTGACTTTAAAACAAACTTGGAACAGATTATCACTCAAAAGTATATTGCTCTTTATCCGGTGGGACAGGAAGCATGGACGGAGTTTCGCCGTACTGGTTATCCGAAAGTATTTCCGGTTGTTGTAAACGAAAGTTCCGGTGGTTCTGTGGATACAGAGATACAAATTCGTAGATTACCTTATCCGGAATCGGAGTATAATACTAACAGAGCAGAACTGGATAAAGGTATTACACTTTTGGGTGGTGTGGATAATCCTGGTGTCAGACTATGGTGGGATATTCCTAATAAATAATTGGTTACTTAAATAATGTAGAATATGAAAAGAAATTATGTATATTTTTTGTTCACATATCTCTTGACATTTGTTGTGAGTGGTTGTGATACGGATATTGAACCGGAAGTTATACAGGCGGCAAATACTTATAATCAGGAATATTATCAGAACTTGCGTGAATACAAGAAAACAGATCATGCTATTTGTTTCGGTTGGTACGCAGGCTATACTTCAGAGGCATCTCCTTCGCAGGGACTTCATTTTACAGGTTTGCCGGATAGTCTGGATATTGTTAGCCTTTGGTCAGGTATTCCTTCCAATAATCCGGCTTATGTAGAAACCAGTTATTATAATGAGCGTTATTTACCGACGGCTTATGAAGAAATGAATTATATTCGTACAGTCAAGGGAACTCGTGTTGTGATGTGTACTATTTGCCGTATTGCTAATACAGAGTTTCCTAAAACAGATGCAGGTATCGAGGCTTATGCTTTGTATCTTGTGAGATGTGTATTACGTAATAATTTGGATGGGTTGGATTTGGACTATGAACCGGAAGGTGACTGGTTGCAAAATGAAAATTTTACAAAGTTTATAAAAGTGTTGGGGAATTATTTGGGACCTCAATCGGGCACTGGAAAATTGTTGGTTGTTGACTTCTATAATCAAGTTCCTCCTAAAGAAACAGAACCTTATGTCAACTATTTTGTGCGACAATGTTATACTTCCAGTACTGCTCAAGGATTACAGTCGAAATTTGACCAACTTAGTAGTTGGTGTCCTCCCGAAAAGTTCATTGCTACAGAACAGATGGGTTGGTACTGGCAAAATGGTGGGGTCGAATTTACGGAAGCCGATGGGAATAAAGTCGATTCATGGGGAAATCCAATTTATTCTGTAATAGGTATGGCGCGTTGGAATCCTACACAAGGACGAAAAGGCGGATTTGGTGGATATTATTTTGAATATGAATATAATACTACTCGTCCTGCCAATCAGGCTTTAGGTGATAAAGAGAAAGTTGCTATTCCTTATTATAGTCTTCGACGAGGTATCCAGGAACAGAATCCTGCAGGAAAGCCTGTACAACAGTCAACTAAAAAAGAAACGGAAGAATAAAAGGGTGAAAATTAAATTTATATCTAAGGTATGAAAACATTGAAAAATATAAGAAAGATATTAGGAGTCATTTTGGTCGGGATAGCTTCTTTTATGCTGCAAGGATGCCAGGAAGCTGCTCAAAAGGGTGATGGACTGTTAATGACCGGAACAGCCTCGGATAAATTGGTAAAGTTCGCTATCGATGGATTTCCATCTGCATATGCCGTGTCTGTAACTTCAACCTCTCGTGTAGAATCGGATATTCAGGTGAATTTGGCTGTTGACGCGAGTTTGGTTGATAATTACAATGCAGAAATGGGAACTAGTTATTATCCCATTCCTGAAGGATCATATACATTTGAGAATCCAGAAGTTACAATATCTGCGGGACAAGCAATCTCTTCTGCTGCATCTCTTTCGATTGCTGATGATTCAGATTTTGTGCCGGGACGTGTTTATTTGGTACCGGTTACCATAAAAAGTGCGACAGAAGATTTGGACATTATAGAAGCAGGACGTACTATTTTTCTGAAAGTATCTCGAACATTGCGCTTCCATGCTCCGTATGTAGGACAGGCTTCTATGGCTTATCAGTTTTTGCTTCCGGAGCCTATTCCTTCATTGCCTACTTATACATGGGAAGTGAAGATTTACGCTACTCAATTTCGTTCTTCCGGAGCTTCCGGCACTACTCGTGTTTGTTCTTTTGGAGGCAATGAGTCATCTGTAGAAGGGGGGGCAATTGATGATGGAGGCTTTAAATGTGACCAGAATCTGCTTCGTTTTGGAGAAGGTACAGATGAACCGAATCAACTACATGTAACAACTAAGCAGGGCAAAATGTCTTCGAATACTCGCTTTGCTTTAAATACTTGGTATGCTGTTGCTTTGGTAAATGATGGCAATACTTTGACATTATATATTAATGGAGAGAAAGATAACTCAATGACAGTTGCCCCGTATGAGTATGCACTCTATGGAGTGCAGATCGGCATGCCTTCAAAAGGCTATCAATCTTCACAATTATTTTATGGTCGATTGAGTGAGATGCGTCTTTGGACTCGTCCTTTGTCTGCTCGTGAAATTAAAGCAAATGTGTGTGGTGTAGATCCTTCCACCAATGGACTTGTGTCTTATTGGAGAATGAATGAAGGAGAAGGATCTACTTTTTATGATTTATCTCCATCAAAACGTGATATAAGTTATAAGAATGGAATCACGATTGACTGGACTTATGATGATACGAATAAATGTCTTGAATAAGGCGATAATAAATGAATAGACATTATGATTATGAAAAATAAAATAAATAGATTAACCCTCCTTTTGTTTGTTTTATTGGGAGGATTAGGATTCACTGCGTGTTCGGATGATGATGGTGATCTTATTGAATTGCCAATAATAGAAATGCCACAGTCGGGGACGGGCCCAGTCTCTATTGATTATAGGGAGATACTGAATGCAGGCAACTATGTTTATGATTATACAATCAAATTGGACAAACCCGCTGTTACTACTTTATTGTGTGACATTACCGTAGACGAAAATATGGTTGAGACCTATAATGCCGCAAATAACACATCATATAAAATGATGCCTGCTTTTGTATACGAGTTACAAGCTAAAAATGCAATAGTTAAGACTGGACAGCAAGAATCTAATACTTTATCTGTTAAGTTTTCATCATTATTTGGCTTAGTAGAAGGTGAAGAATATTTGCTTCCTATTGTTGCAACGATAGATGAAACTTGTATAGGGCAATTTGCAACAGATACTCGTTCTGTCTCTTATTTTACGATTAGTATTGACGGAGAACTGGATTACATTCCAGGATTGAATATGAGTTCTTATTCAACGGATATGTATCGTACGTTAAGTTTCGCAAACGACGAGGTGGTTACAATTGAAGATAATACACATACGTTTGAAATGCTTGTATATCCATATAGTTGGCACAGTGGAACGAATTATATAGGTACATGGCGTGGTAAAGATACTAACAATAAGAATGAAGCTTTTGGGGGGTGCGAACTACGTGTAACCGGTACAACGGGGGCGTCTAATATTGGTAATCGTCAATGTGATTTGACATTGGCTAATCAAAATATAACGTTGCCGACTAATCAATGGGTCAGATTGACTGTTACTTGTGATGGAACGAAAACCGGTCAGAATACAGAGGTTGCTTATCGTTTATATATTAATGGTGAGGAAGTTGCTTCTGCAAAACCAACAAAACGTTGGGGACCGTCATCTTCTCAAAGATTCAAAGTGGGATATACGTTAACGGGTATTCAGTTTGGTAATACAAGTTCAAGTATGTATTTTGATGGTTTGATTTCTGATATCCGCATGTGGAAGAAGTGTCTGACTGCAGAAGAAGTGAAGGCTAATTTGCGTACAATAACTTCTCCGTCTCCTTCAGATTTATATGGTTATTGGAAATTGGATGAAGGCGAAGGAAATACGTTGAAAGACAGTTCGGGAAATGGACGTGATTTAACTTTCCCGGCTTCGGCAAATATCATATGGAATGCAGAATTCAATGATTTGTCTCAAAATAAATAAAATGTGATTTTATATTGGGAGTTATTGCGTTTGGCATAACTCCCGATATTAACTTAAAGCAATAATGATGAAACGTTTTATATCAGCTTTGGTAGTTTTGCTATACTCAGTTATCAGCGTATATGCTCAACAACAGGGAAGAGCTGTATTGCGTTTTGATACTACTACTTGGGATTTTGGTCATATTTCGGAGGCTGGAGGTAAAGTGAACCACACTTTTCATTTTACTAACAGGCATACTTCTCCGATTGTGATTGAAGAAGTAATTTCGACTTGTGGATGTGCGGTCCCCGTTTATAGTAAACAACCTATAAAACCAGGAAATGCAGGTACTATTACAGTTACTTTTGATCCTAAGGGGCGAACTAATTTCTTCTCTAAGAGTATAAGAGTTGTTGCTAATTCTGGGCAAAGTGTCAATACTCTTTGGGTAAAAGGCACTATAAATACAATTAATAGTATAGAGGATGAGTATCCTTATTCTTTGTCATCGTATATTTTGGTAGACAAAATGACTTTATCCTATGAACAGTTGCAACATAATGGGAGATCAAAACAGCAGGATATTAGAATCTATAACCGTTCGGATAAAATGGTCAAGTTGTCATACTTGTTGTTGGATAAGAGCGGATGTTTGTCGATATCTATGCCATCATCTCTTCAAGGTCGATCTTATGCGACTATGAAAATAACAGCTTCTCCTTTAAAAGGTTTTTACGGTACATTTAAAGATAAGATTATTATTAGTGTCAATTCCGTACACAGTTCTCCTATACAAATCTTGGGTATAGTGATTGATGATATGAGAAAAGTGAGCGCAGCAACTGCTCCCCGGCTGAAATGCTCACAATCTTATTTTAATTTGGGGAGTATCTCATTAAAAAAGCATATTCAGCGAAAAATAAAAGTTACTAATGAAGGGGGGAATCCTCTTATTATCCGCAAAATAGAATGTCCGGAATTTGTTTCTACTAATATCCGAGGTGAAAAGGTTTTGAAGCGAAATGAGTGCTTGGAGGTTCTGTTTGAATTAAATGTATCATCTTCAAACCAGCCATTTGATGCAAAGGTCAAATTGATAACAAATGATGCTCATCAGCCTGTACATACAGTTATATTTGAAGGAGAAATTGGTCAGCAGGATTGAATATCTCTATTTGAAAGATTAGAAAACACTATAAATTAATTGAGTCATTTTATTGCATATAACATTATGATAAAACGATTGTATATCTTGGTGATAGTACAGATGGTATGTACTTCGGGGTTTACTCAATCTCCTCCCTCGTTACCTGCTTACAAAGATCCGAGTTTGTCAATAGATATTAGACTTTCAGACTTACTTTCCCGCATGACCTTGGAAGAAAAGGTCGGCCAGTTACTTTGCCCTTTAGGTTGGGAAATGTATGAAATACACGGTAATGAGGTCTGTCCTTCTGGGAAATTCAAGCAATTGATTAAAGAAAAGAATGCAGGAATGCTTTGGGCGACTTATCGTGCAGATCCGTGGACGAAAAAGACATTAGAAAATGGACTTAATCCGGAGTTGGCAGCAAAAACAGGGAATGCATTGCAAAAATATGTGATGGAGAATACTCGTTTGGGAATTCCGATGTTTTTAGCAGAAGAAGCTCCTCATGGACACATGGCAATTGGTTCTACTGTTTTTCCTACTGGTATAGGAATGGCAGCTACCTGGTCACCGGAATTAGTAAAAGAAGTTGGTCAAGTTATTGCTAAAGAAATTCGTTCGCAGGGAGCGCATATAAGTTACGGGCCTGTGCTTGATTTAACTCGTGATCCGCGTTGGTCTCGTGTAGAAGAAACATTTGGAGAAGATCCTGTGTTGAGTGGCGTTTTGGGAGCAGCTATGGTTGAAGGTTTAGGAGGGGGCGATTTATCACAAAAATATGCTACCATAGCCACTTTGAAACATTTTCTGGCATATGCTGTGCCGGAGAGTGGACAGAATGGAAATTATGCGTCAGTAGGTATTCGGGATTTGCATCAGAACTTTCTTCCTCCTTTTCGTAAGGCGATAGATGCAGGGGCGTTGTCTGTAATGACTTCATACAATTCGATAGACGGGATACCTTGTACGTCGAATCATTATTTACTGACTCAACTCTTGCGTAATGAATGGAAGTTTCGTGGTTATGTAGTTTCCGATTTATATAGTATTGAAGGAATTCATGAAAGCCACTTTGTTGCTTCAACCAAAAAGAATGCAGCTATACAATCTGTCACGGCTGGTGTTGATATTGACTTGGGTGGAGATGCTTATACCAATCTTTGTCATGCAGTTCAATCCGGAGAAATGGATGAGGTTGTGATTGATACAGCTGTCTGTCGGGTGTTGAGGATGAAGTTTGAAATGGGATTATTTGAGCACCCTTATGTAGAACCGAAAATTGCTGCTAGAACAGTACGCTGTAAAGAACATATCGAACTGGCACGTAAAATAGCACAATCTTCCATAACACTTCTCAAAAATGAGAATTCGGTTCTTCCTCTAAGCAAGAAGATAAATAAGGTGGCAGTAATTGGGCCTAACGCTGACAATCGATATAATATGTTAGGCGACTATACAGCTCCGCAGGAAGATAGTAATGTGAAAACTGTGCTTGATGGGATTATAACAAAATTATCTTCTTCTCGTGTGGAATATGTACAAGGCTGTGCTATTCGGGATACTACGATAAATGAAATAGAGCAGGCAGTTGAGGTCGCACGTCGTTCAGAAGTTATTGTTGCGATTGTGGGTGGTTCCAGTGCCCGTGATTTTAAAACAAGTTATAAAGAAACAGGTGCAGCAGTAGCTGAAAAGGGGAATGTTAGTGATATGGAATGTGGTGAAGGATTCGATCGTGCTACTTTATCTTTACTTGGTAGACAACAAGAATTATTGAAGGCCTTAAAAAAGACAGGAAAGCCTTTGATTGTAGTTTATATTGAAGGGCGTCCGTTAGAGAAAAATTGGGCTTCGGAATATGCCGATGCACTATTGACCGCTTATTATCCCGGTCAGGAAGGAGGAAATGCTATAACTGATGTCTTGTTCGGAGATTATAATCCGTCAGGTCGTCTGTCGATCACAATACCTCGTACGGTAGGGCAGATTCCTATATATTATAATAAAAAAGCCCCCCATAATCATGATTATGTGGAAATGTCCGCATTACCATTGTATGCTTTTGGATATGGACTTAGTTATACAACATTTGAATACTCGGACTTGCAGCTCATTCAGAAAACTCCTTATTACTTTGATGTTTCCTTTAAGGTGAAAAATACAGGGAAATATGATGGTGAAGAAGTGGCGCAACTTTATGTAAGAGATGAATATGCTTCAATTGTTCAACCGATAAAGCAACTGAAACGTTTTGAACGTCTTTTCCTAAAGCAAGGAGAAGAAAGAATTGTAACTTTTAGTTTGATGAAAGAAGAACTATCCATTATTAATCAGAATTTGGAAGAAGTGGTTGAGTCCGGAACTTTTCAGATAATGGTTGGTCGTTCTTCGGATGATATTCTATTGAAAGATTCTATTTCAATAGAATAGCCTTTTCTTGTTTGTGCGTTCGTCAGTTGACGTATAGCAAAAGTTATTTCATAATCTGCACGATTTTGATTCTTTTTCACCACAGAGGGCGCAGAGGTCATAATTATCTCTGAATTAGAACTCTGAAGATTCTGTGTCCTCTGTGGTGAAATAGTTCATTTATGTACAGTTTGGTTTTAAAACGATAAATATGAATCACAAAATAGTAAAATAACTTTTATTGCTGGTATTATTTGTTTTTTTGTGCAAAAGCTTCTACTTTTGGCTTCCATAAAAAATGATAATAACCGAAAATCTCTGATGACACATATTGGTGAACAAGAAAAGAAGAAGAAATTCGAGCAATTTTTCATTCTTACTTTTCCGAAGGTAAAAGCTTTTGCATGGAAGATTTTGCGTTCGGAAGAAGATGCTGAAGATATTGCCCAGGATATATTTGTCAAACTGTGGGATAATCCGGAAATCTGGGAAAACAAAGAAACATGGGATAGTTATATCTATACGATGGCTCGTAATCAGATCTATAACTTTTTGAAGCATCAGTCCGTAGAACTTAGTTATCAGGAGAAGCTGTTGCAGGAAGATTCTCCCTCTTTTGAATTTGATATATACGACAAGCTTTATGCAAAGGAACTGCAACTTCTGATAAAACTTACTTTAGATAATATGCCGGAGCAACGTAGAAAGGTTTTCTCTATGAGCCGGCAAGACGGAATGAGTAATCAGGAAATTGCTGATAGACTGCAACTTTCTATTCGTACAGTGGAGCGCCACATTTATCTTGCACTACAAGAATTAAAAAAAGTCATCTTAATTGCATTTTTTTTCTATTTCAGTTGAGTAGTCCGTTTTAGCAAGTTGTCTATATTATATAAGGCAAATCTAAAATGAAGAATTATATTCAAAAAATTATCAATGTATTCACTGCTTCCGAGCATAGTGAGAATGTAACCAAAGAAGTACATCAATGGTTATTGGATGAAGAACATGCTGACGAAAAAGATGCTGCATTGAATACATTATGGAACGAAACAGAAGGAAAAATTGATGCAGGCACATGGACTTCTTTAGAGAATGTATATCATAAAGTCGGAGTATCTGCCGGCACTAAAAAGCAATATCGGTTGTTTCCCTGGAAATATGCGGCAGCAGTCGCTGTGTTTGTTGTATCAGTGTCCGGTACATTTTGGTTAACAAAGAATACGTTTAAAGAGAAAACGGTTGCAATGATCGAACAATATATTCCTGATGGAAAAACACATGAGTTTGAATTACCGGATGGTAGTCGGGTATATGTGAATTCTGGTACATTATTGCTTTATCCGGATGCGTTTAAAGGGGATACCCGTACTGTTTATCTGATAGGTGAAGCTGATTTCAAGGTTAAGAAGAATCCGGATAAGCCCTTTATTGTGCGATCTGCAAATATGTCTGTTACGGCTTTGGGTACTGAATTTAATGTGTCAGCTTATCCTGAAGATCCGGAGATGGTTGCTACTTTGATTCAGGGTAAGGTAAAAGTCGGTTATGAACAGTCGGATAATTCTTATATTTTGAGGCCAGGACAGCAGGTCGTTTATAATCGAAAGACAGCTCAAAGTAAAGTAGCAGATGCGAATTTGGAAGATGTAACTGCTTGGCAAAGAGGACAGATTATATTTCGTGGGAGTACTATGGAAGAAATCTTGTTGACTTTGGAAAGGCGCTTTGATATTACTTTCCAATATAATACGAATTTGTTTACTAACGATGAATATAATTTTAGCTTTAGCAAGAATACAGATATTGGAGAAGTGATGGAAGTGATAAAAGAAGTAACAGGAAAGTTCACTTACAAAATAGATAAGAATATTTGCTACATGAAAACAGTAGAATAGAATAAAAAACTTGATTGTTTAACCTTAAAAAATATCATTATGTAAAAAAGTATCCGGAAATAGGATGCCGCCTAGTTCCGGATATGAAATAAGTTTTTTAGTATTAAAAAGTAAAATACTTAACTTTTGATGGAATTAATATTATGAGTTTAACACTAAAAACGCTACGAAGATATGAATTTATATCTAAAAACAGCTAAAAGTACACTAATTATTTGCTGCTTGTTTATACTACAAACAGCAGTATTTGCCCAAAGTAATATTCGTATTACTATAAAAAATGCAGAAATCACTTTGCAGAATGCACTAATCGAAGTTGAAAAACAATCCAAATTATCTGTTGCTTATAATCAGTCTCAACTTTCAGATAAGCGACAATTATCCTTGAATATTGTCAACCAACCACTAGAAGCCGCTCTAAATACAATTTTGAAAGGAACCGGATTTTCTTATAAATTGACAGATAAGTACATCATGATTGTTCCTGAGAAAAAGGAAACGAACTCTCAGACTACAAAGACTGTAAAAGGAAAAATTGTTGATGAGAAGGGAGAACCTTTGATTGGCGTGAATGTAGCAGTGGATGGTACTAATACTGGTACCATCACCGATTTGGATGGAAATTTCTCTATGTCAGTTTTGGCTAATTCTACTTTGAAAGTATCTTATATTGGATATGCCACTCAGTTAATAGCCGTTTCCGGAAAGGATTTTTATAGTATAACCATGCGTCCGGATAATGAAGTGTTGGATGAGGTGGTCGTTACTGCTTTGGGTATCAAACGCGAAGTAAAATCATTGACCTATAATGTACAAGAAATGAAAGCTGCCGATCTTACTACTGTAAAGGATGCTAGCTTCATGAATAGCCTGGCAGGTAAGATTGCCGGTGTGACTATTAATCAAAGTGCGTCCGGTATTGGTGGTTCCACCCGTGTTGTGATGCGTGGTTTGAAATCTATAACGAATGACAACAATGCTTTATATGTAATCGACGGTATTCCTATGGCTTCTATGCGTTCTAATCAGGAAAAAAGCTTTTATGAGAATGCCGATGGAGGAGATAGTGATGGGATTTCCAGTATAAATCCGGATGATATCGAGTCAATGTCCGTATTGACGGGTGCGGCGGCTGCAGCTCTTTATGGTTCGCAGGGTGCCAATGGTGTTGTGCTGATTACAACAAAAAAAGGAGAAGAAGGGAAATTGAGAATTAATTACTCCAACGATACTCAGTTTATGAGTCCGTTGGTAATGCCTGAATTTCAAACAACTTATGGATCGGTGGAAGGTGAATTTGCCAGTTGGGGAGCTAAAAAGGATGCCACATGGGAACCTAAAGATTTCTTTCAAACAGGGTTCACAGAAACGAACTCGTTAGGTTTGTCCGCAGGTAATGACCGCAATCAGACTTATTTTTCAGCAGCATCGACTAATGCGCGCGGTATTATGCCTAATAATACTTATAACCGGTATAATTTTACCTTGCGTAATACCACTGAATTAATAAAAGATAAATTGACATTGGACATGAGTGCTTCTTATGTGATCACCAATGACAATAATATGATGTCTCAGGGGCAGTACCATAATCCTCTTGTGGCGTTATACCTTATGCCCAGAGGGGATGATTTGAATAAGTATAAAGTATATGAACGTTATAATAGTGAGAAATATTATGATGTGCAATACTGGCCTTATGGTAATCAGGGAATGGCAATCGAAAATCCGTATTGGATTGTAAATCGTGAGAATATGAGTAATCATAAATCACGTTATATGTTCTCGGCAAATTTGAATTATAAGGTGTTTGACTGGATGAATGTTGTTGGCCGTATGCGTATAGATAATAGCAATGACACCTATGAACGTAAAATTGCGGCCTCTTCCGACCAATTGTTTGCATCAGAGTATGGTAATTATATGAATATGAAGTCGGGATATAAAAATACCTACGGTGATGTTATGGCCCAAGTTAACAAGCGTTGGGAAAATTGGGGGATTACAGCAAACCTAGGTGCCAGTTTCAATCATCAAACCTATGAAATGACGAATTATGAAGGGCATCTGGCGAGTGTTCCTAACTTTTTCTCTTTTAACAATATAAGTAAGAATGGTGCAAATACTAAGGCCGAACAGGGCGGATATATAGATAATAATCAGGCCGTGTTTGCAACTTTCCAATTAGGATATAAGAGTTGGGCATATCTGGATTTGACTGCCCGTAATGACTGGTTCTCTACTCTCGCTAATACTGATAATGAGAGAAGCGGGTTCTTTTATCCGTCGGTAGGGGTATCGGCAGTTGTTAGTGAGATTGTTGATTTGTCAAAAGCATATATCTCCTTTTTAAAAGTCAGAGCTTCATATAGTGAAGTTGGTAATCCTCCGATGCGACAGATTACGATGCCTACATATACTATAAAAGATGGTGTTGTCAATACCTCTTCAAGATTATTGAATCCTGACCTGAAACCTGAACGTACAAAATCGGTAGAGGTAGGTATGAACCTGAAAATGTTTCAGAATTTGCTGAATATTGATCTTACCTATTATAATAGTAATACCTACAACCAGTTTATTAATTATACCATGCCGCCAAGTACAGGTTACAGTGATTATATGCTGAATGGCGGTAAGGTAAACAACTGGGGGATTGAGGCTCGTTTGGGTATCAATACCGATCTTGGGCCTGTGAAATGGAATTCAAATCTGACTTTCACAATGAATCGTAATAAGGTTGTCTATCTGTTGCCTGGTGGTGCTACCAACCCAATTACAGGAGAACCTATTTCCATTACAGAAATAGAGCCTTTCAATCCTCAAGGAAGCTATAAGATGATAGTGAAAGAGGGAGGTACTTTGAGTGATATTTATGTGACAGGGTTGAAGATGGACTATTTGGGCAATATCAAAGTTGACGCGAATACCGGTGCTATTGAAGCTGATCCGAACACTTGGATAAAAGCCGGTAGTGCGGCACCCCGATTCAATTGGGGATGGAACAACAGTTTTAGTTGGAAAGGAATTAATCTTAGTTTCCTGATTGATGCTCGTATCGGTGGAGTAGGTGTTTCGGCTACACAAGCTAAGATGGATTATTATGGAACTTCTAAAACATCGGCTATAGCACGTGATAATGGTGGAGTAAACCTTAATAGCGGTCGGGTGACTGCAAAAGATTATTATAATGTGCTCGGTAATGGTTCGACCGGAGTCCTGTCAAACTACGTCTATAGTATGACGAATGTACGGCTTAGAGAAGCGACTTTAGGATATACTTTCCCGACAAAATGGTTTGGTAACCAGATACAAAATCTGACAGTGTCGCTCATTGGCAAAAATCTATTCATGTTCCACAATAAGGCACCTTTTGATCCGGAGTTATCTGCTTCTACGGGTACATATTATCAAGGGTTTGATTATTTTATGCAACCAAGTGTACGTAGCATTGGGTTTAGTGTGAAATTCCAATATTAATTAACCAGAAAGGAATAATACAATGAAAAGATTAGGAAAAATAAGACGTATAGTATGTACATTGGGAGTAGCTATGATGATTACTTCATGTACTGATAATTATAAAGAATGGAATACCAACCCTACTGAAGTTCCTGAAGACATGTTAGTCGGATTGATGAAAATCGGTAACTTCTTTCCTGCTATGCAGATGGACGTAATACCTACCAGTGATGTCGATGCTAATCAGTTTCAACGTGCTCAAAATTTGTGTGGGGATATGCATTCCGGTTATATGACTCCGATCGGTACGTGGGGGACGAGCTCTGCAGTTCATTATAATTTGCGATATGACAAATGGAATGATGTTGCTTTTAAAGTGGCATTTACTAATGTGATGCCGGCCTGGAAACAGATCCGGGATAATGGCAAGGAGGAATTCCCGGAGGCTTATGCGGTTGCGCAGATATTGAAGGTGGCAACTATGCATCGAGTAACAGATATATACGGACCTTTGCCTTATTTGCAATATGGTCACGGGGGATTAGAAACTCCTTATGATTCGCAGGAAGATATCTATAAATCTTTTTTTATAGACTTGGATGAAGCAATAGCAGAGTTGCAGAATTATATTGCTATCCATCCGGGAAGTAAACCTTTAAATAAATATGACCTGGTATATGGTGGTGATTTTACTAAATGGTTGAAGTTCGCAAATTCCTTAAAACTACGTTTGGCTATGCGCACATATTATGTGAATGGATTTGAGGTGAATGGAAAAACTTCACGGAAATTAGCCGAAGAAGCAGTAAAAGACGGAGTTATTACAGAAAATGCTGAAAATGCTTTGTTGCAATCCGGAAACGGAATCTCGGTATTCCATCCGTTGAAAATTTGTTGGGACAATTATTCGGATGTACGTATGGGAGCTGATATTGAGTCTATAATGAAGGGATATAACGATCCCCGTCTTTCTAAATATTTTCAGGAATCAGAATATGGAGACGCCAGTGATAAATTTCATGGTGCCCGGTTGGGAGTCAATGTTACGGATAAGAAAAATTATGTCAAGTTGTCTTCTCCGAATATATTTGCCGAAAGCCCCGTTCAATGGATGTGTGCAGCGGAAATTTATTTTTTGCGTGCAGAAGGAAAACTCCATGGCTGGAATATGGGTGGTGAAGTTGAAGAACTGTATAAGGCAGGTATCACGAAATCTTTTGAACAATGGGGAGTTGCTTTAGGTGATTATTTGACAAGAGGTGATACGTATAAACCTGTACGGTTTACTGCGCCATCGGGAACATTGGGTAGTGTGGCCGCAGTATCAACGATTACCATTGCATGGAATGAAAATGATGTGGCGGATAAGAAGCTGGAACGTATTATTACGCAAAAGTGGATTGCCATGTTTCCGGAAGGACAAGAAGCTTGGAGTGAATATCGTCGCACCGGTTATCCCAAGTTGTTTGATTTGTATGGTACGAATGCTAGTGCAGGGCAGGTAGATAAGTCCGGTCCCCGTCGTATTCCATTCCCATCTACAGAGTATGATACAAATACAACGGAGGTCAATAAAGCCGTGACTGATTTTCTTGGTGGTAATGACTATGGAAATGTAAAGTTGTGGTGGGATAAGAAATAATTAATCATGTATTTAATTTTATTATTATGAATAAAATAATTAATAGAATCTTTTGTTTTTTCGTATTGGCTATAATTATAGTAGCATGTGATACAGAAATAGAAAATATTCCACTTCAAAAGCCTGTAGTGCGCGATACTCAATATTACGAAAATTTGAGAGCTTATAAAAAGTCAAAACATCAGTTGGCTTTTGGATGGTTCGGAGGTTGGAAAGCAACCGGAACGTCTCCGGTAAAATATTTGCGTAACTTGCCCGATAGCGTAGATGTGGTATCTATTTGGGGAACTTGGCATAGTTTGACCCCTGCACAGATTGAAGACTTGAAATATGTGCAAGAAGTATACGGTACCAAAGTGACATTTACTATCTTTTCCCATAATATGGCTAACTTTCCCGGTAACTTTGAAAATGTAGCGGAAAATATTCCAGCCGTAGCAAAGGCCGTGGCTGACAGTGTTTTCAAATATGGATATGATGGGGTTGACTTTGACCATGAGTGTAGTGGAAGTGATTTATTCAATAAGGCAGTGAATATGACTACTCTATTGAGAGAAATGCGTGCTAATCTGGGAGAAGACAAGCTTATTTGTGTAGACGGATTCATTGAAAAAATCACAGAAGAAGGATGGCAATATGCTGATTATGCAGTTGCGCAGGCATATGGTACTTCTAGACCGTCCTCACTGCAAAGTAGGTTTAATACAGTGAGTAAATATATTGCTCCGGAGCGTTTTATAGCTACGGAAAATTTTGAAAGTTATTGGTCAACGGGAGGAGTAAATTACGCTGATCCGGAGTTGGGTACTATTCCTTCTTTGATTGGAATGGCACGTTGGCAGCCGGAAAATATAACGGAAGATCAACATAAAGGAGGAGTGGGAAGTTATCATATGGAATATGAGTACAACCATACGGATATTGAATATAAATATCTTCGTGAAGCTATTCAGATAATGAATCCTGCAAAGAAATAATGTCTAAAAAGAAAAAAGATATGAAGGTAAAATACATATTATTGACTATATTTTGGGTAGGCATACTGTCAGCCTGTACAAATGCGGAAACATTTAAAGATGTTTTATACTTTACCGGTACGGAAGATTCTCCTGCTGTTAAGTATACTATAGATGGACCGACTGAAATCGGAGTGACGGTTTCAGCTTCTTGCCAGACTATGAGTGATCAATCTATAAGAATCAAAGTAGATCCGGATAAACTGGAAGGCTATAACGCGCTGTACGGGAAAAAATATAAAATTGTCCCGACCGAGGATTATATGTTATCCAATAATGAGATTGTGTTGAAAGCAGGTGGGAACATTTCAGAACAATTAATCATTTCTTTATTGAGGACTACAAATTTAGAAGAGGGAGTCACTTATTGTGTACCTTTGACTATCACGGATGTAACTGGAGATATGCCTGTTTTAGAGTCTTCCCGGACAATGTATCTTGTATTGAATCAGGTGATGATTGTTAATGCCGCTACTCTTTCTCGCACTAATATGCAACTTCCTTTTGAAAGTGAACCTTCATTGGCAAGTGTTCCGCAGGTGACAATGGAAGCAAGGGTCAAGGTTAATAAGTTTGCTACAGCTAGTCCCTATATTAGTACTGTAATGGGAGTAGAAGAGGAGTTCTTATTACGATTTGGAGATACTACTATTAAACCGAATCAAATACAATTGGCTGGTGGCGGTTTCCCTGTAACGGGAAAAACTGAATTTGAAGTTGACAAATGGTATCATCTTGCCGTTGTATTTGATGGTTCCAGTATTAAACTTTATGTTAATGGTGAACTGGATGGACAAGTAGATGCACCACGTGGACCTATTGTTCTGTGTGGAAAGACAGATAAACGTAGATTTTGTATTGGTTCCTCGTTGAATTCCCGTTACTTGGATGGATCTATAAGTGAAGTCCGTGTATGGAAGAAAGCTCTGACGCAGAATGAGATTCAGAATAATATGTGTTATATTTCTCCGGATTATTATCAGGATATGATTGCTTATTGGAGATTTAATGAAGGAGAAGGTTCGGTAATCAAAGACTGGACTGGTAATGGCTGGGACATTAATAAGACTCTTAGTTGGACAGAAGGAGTACGTTGTCCCGAATAGAAAATCAACCAATCAACTAATAATTAGGCAAGTATGAAAAAACAATTACTATATTTAATGTTCGCTATGACTGCTATATGCGCGGCTTGTAGTGATGATGACGAAATCTATCAGGCGGAGGCGGTGAAGAATCCTGTTACTGGAGTTTCTGTTGAAAATGAATTAATGACCGAAGAAGGAGTTATTACGCTTGAGGGATTAGGAACTACCACCACCCTGCATGTGAGTGTTATTCCGGACAATGCTGGCAATTTGGAGGAATACTCTTTCAGATTTGGCTCGAGCAATGTGGAAGTTTTTACTGTAGATCGGGAAGGGGTAATTACGAGTGTTGCTTCAGGTGAGGCAGAACTGACTGTTACATTGGTGGATAACGCAAATGTGGTGAGGTTTCAGTCCAAATATAGAGTAGCTGTAGATTATGTGGTGAAGGTTGAGGAAATCATTGTGGCTGGTGGAGCTGGAAGCCTGAGACTGACAACGGGTAGTACTTACGATTTGAATAACAATCACATCGTATTGCCGGATGATGCGGCTGACAAATCTGTATCCTATCGTTTAAAGGAGGAAAGTGAGGCTATTTTATTGGAAAATGGCGTAATTACTGCTATTAAAGCTGGTAATGCGGTTGTCGAGATAATTGCAAATGATGGAGGGGGAGCTTCTACTGAGCTTGCGATAGAGGTAAGAGATGCTTCAGATATAGATGTACAGTTTAAATTTACAACTGTAGTGGCTTACTCCATGGGGGGCAATTTGTTGTTGAATCTAAGAGATGCTACTGGCAATGTTGTTGGAGTTCAACTTGATGGGCAAACGACTTTGCCTTCAGGAGAATATTCAAAAGATCAAATAGGTGCCTTGATGGCAGATTTGGGAGCAGCGGGTCTTGGAAAAAGAGAACCGGATGTAAATAATCCAGGTTCGTTCACTGTCCAATATGATGCTGAGACTCAAAATTATACTATTGAAGGAGTGTTTAATTGGTTGGCAGCTCCTCCATATTCTGCGATTACTATGGGATTTGAATATACAGGTCGTATAACCATAACTGCAATATAACAAGAGCTATATAGGTAAGACTCACCTCTTGCTACAGGTAACCGGTAGCGAGAGGTGTTCTAAAGAAATAAGTAGAAAGTATTTAAGATAATACAATGAACAGATTTTTTTCACTGGCTATATGGGGTGCGCTATCAACATATCCGAATGGAGAAGTTTGTGCACAAAAGACTATAGGAATCGCTGATGACGAGCGTCCTAACATTCTTTTTATTCTAAGCGATGACCATACCTCTCAAGCATGGGGAATTTATGGAGGAATATTAGCCGATTATGTGCAAAATCCTAATATTCGCCGTTTAGCTTCCGAAGGAGTGGTGCTGGATAATTGTTTTTGTACAAATTCAATTTCTTCACCCAGTCGGGCTTCCATTCTTACAGGGGCATATAGCCATAAGAACGGAGTATATACATTAGCCGATTCATTGGATACTTTGTTGCCTACGATTGCGACAATATTGAAGCAGGCCGGATATCAGACCGCTTTGGTAGGCAAATGGCATTTGAAGTCACAGCCACAAGGATTTGATTATTATTCAATCTTTCACGATCAAGGTGTATATCGTGATCCCTTATTTATCAATAGTACTGATCCTTGGCCCGGTAATCGTAATTTTGGTGAGTGTATACAAGGTTTTTCGACAGATATTGTGGCAGATAAAGCAATTGAATGGATGAAAAACAGGGAAGATAAACAGCCGTTTTTGATGTGTTGCCATTTCAAGGCCACCCATGAACCGTATGATTATCCAATCAGAATGGAACATTTGTATGATGGGGTTGTTTTCCCTGAACCGGAGAACCTGATGGATTGGGGTCCCGAGACTAATGGAAGAGGTTTTGTCGGGCAAAAGTTAGAAGAAATAGGAAGACGGTGGGAATTAGCTTCTGCTGATCCTGACAAATGGTGGTGTCGTTATCCAGGATTGCCGTTTACTACTAAAGGGATGCAGCATGCAGCCGCCCGTAAAGCCATATATCAAAAATACATTAGAGATTATTTGCGTTGTGGAGCAACAGTAGACGATAATATAGGCAAACTGTTGTATGCCTTGGAGGATATGGGAATAGCCGATAATACAATTGTAGTATATGTTTCTGATCAAGGCTATTTCTTAGGAGAACATGGGTTCTTTGATAAGCGTATGTTTTATGAGGAAGCCGCCCGTATGCCTTTTGTTATTCGTTATCCTAAAAAACTTCCAGCTGGAAAGAGAGTGAAAGATTTAATCTTGAATATTGATTTTGCTCCCACTTTAGCCCAGTTTGCAGGAATAAACTCGTTCGAAGGAATGCAAGGACATAGTTTTGTCGATAATCTTTGTGGGCGGACACCGGAAAACTGGCGTAAGAGTTTTTACTATCGTTACTGGACACATCACACCATTCGTCCTGCACATATGGGAATCCGTAACGAACGTTATAAACTGATTTTTTACTATGGCGACCCATTGGATATGACAGACGGGCAGGAAGCTTCTACTAAACCGGTGTGGGATTTTTATGATTTACTGAAAGATGCGGAAGAAAATCATAATGTGTATAATGAGAAAGAATATGCTCCTGTCATTAAACAAATGAAAAAAGAAATGATCAAACTACGTATGGAAGTAGAAGATACAGATGGAAAATATCCACAAATGCAGAAGCTTTTTGACGAATCATTTTGATCCCGGAGAGAAGAAAAGAACACCAAAAGAGAGAATATTCCTTTAACGGAAATATCCTCTCTTTCTCACTTAAAAGCCTAAACCTTTTATCTTGATTACTTGCTATTATAAGCAGTCAACATCCAAACTAGTTTTTCCTGTTCTTTCAGATAATCGCTCATCATCGAAACGGTCACTTCATCTCCGGCTTGAGAAGCGATGGACAGAATTTTACGTTCTTCACCGATCAGATAACTGATACTCTGAAGGATATTGTTCAGTGCCTGTTCACCGTTGCTCACCTTATCTACTTCACTGATATTCGCCACTTTCAGATAATCGCTGAATTTGTTGGCAGGAGTACCGCCCAACATCAAGATACGTTCTGCAATTTCGTCTACCTTTTCGGCTGTGTCGTCGTACATTTTTTCGAATTGGCTGTGGAGAACAAAGAAATCATGTCCTTTGATATTCCAGTGGAAACCGCGGAGATTGGTGTAATACACTTGGAAGTCTGCTAATAGTTGTTGCAAAGATGCCACTACGTTGTTTGCTCCCGATTCGTTCAGTTTGATAAATTCTAAAGTTTTCATATTCTTTATTTTTAATGATTTATACTTGTTTTCTTTTTTTCTGTACTGCAAAGATAAGGCGGAAAATGCTTGTTGTCAAACTGAAAATTTCTATCTTTGCATAGATGAAATCTATAACTTAATATGATTTGATAGATGACGATACAACAATTAGAATATATACTAGCCGTAGATCAGTTCAGGCATTTCGCACGGGCAGCCGAATATTGCCGTGTGACGCAACCCACTTTGAGTGCCATGATTCAGAAGCTGGAAGATGAATTGGGAGTAAAATTGTTCGATAGAACGGTACAACCTGTTTGTCCGACCCCCATCGGGCAGAAAGTGATAAATCAGGCTCGTGTGATTCTAGCACAGGCGGCTCAAGTAAAAGAAATCATCAGTGAAGATAAGCAGTCATTATCAGGTGTGTTCCGTTTGGGAGTATTGCCAACTATCGCTCCTTATTTGCTTCCTCGCTTTTTCCCTCAACTGATGGAGAAATATCCCGAACTGGATATTCGTGTCACGGAAATGAAAACACAGGATATTCAGCAGGCTTTGCATGCCGGTGATTTGGATGCAGGGATTATTGCCAGTAAATTAGAAGATACATTCTTGACGGAAGAAACTCTTTTTTATGAGCAATTTTATGCTTATGTATCACGGAAAGAACCCTCATTCAAACACGACGTTATCCGCACTTCCGATATAACCGGTGAACATCTTTGGCTTTTGGACGAAGGACATTGTTTTCGTGACCAACTTGTCCGTTTCTGTCAGATGGAAGCGGTGAAGGTTAGTCAGATGGCTTATCGTTTGGGAAGCATGGAAACCTTTATGAGAATGGTAGAAAGTGGAAAAGGAATCACTTTTATTCCCGAACTGGCAGTAACTCAATTGACGGAAGAACAGCGACAATTAGTACGTCCGTTTGCTATCCCCCGACCGACGCGGCAGGTGGTGCTGGTGACAAATAGAGATTTCATTCGTCACAGTTTGCTATGTGTTCTGAAAGAGGAAATAAAAGCAGCGGTCCCCAAAGAAATGCTTACTTTGCAGTCCATACAATGTTTGCTATAATAAATAGGAGATTGAGAGGATTCCGGAGAAATTCATAGGAGTGAAGTCATAGCTCGATCCTTGCTTGATAAATGCGTTTACGATGTGGTCCATGTGGTAGAGGCAAATATGATGTAAAAAAGTCCTTTGTTCATTTTATTGGCTTGTCTTTGCTTTCATTTTTGTATTAGTGGTGCTCGGCTCTACCGATTCGAAGAGGGGAGCGGGCAATCTGGCAGGACTTGCCACCGGTTTGACTCTTGTATTGGTACATATTGTATGTATTCCCATCACAGGGACTTCCCTTTATAAGAATAACTTCTTATATAAAGATAAAAGGGCGGCAGTTTCACAACTACCGCCCTCTTTTGCGTAATTAATATATTATATTAAAAAAGAGTGTGTTTTGCACGTTTACATTAGATTTATAATCTTAGGGAAATTTTACTTCATAAGTTTTCGGTCCGCCATAGATCGTATTGACACGAATTCTTAATCCTTTTTTTCCTTCCATCCGGTCTTTAATCTTATCCAGTTTGAAAGATACATATCCTTCGCCTAAGCTTTGAGGATAATCACCTTCACTGTTATGACGGAATTCCAGATTGATATATTCGTCCTCCGCATTGTCCTCGTCAGTAGTGGGAGCAGACTCTTCTTTGTCGTTGATCACCAGATTCAGGAAATGTTTTTTATCTTCACTATGCGTTCCATAATATTGGAATTCAATCGTCAGATATTTATTATCCTTATTGATCCACATATAAGTCGTGTTGATCTTGTCATCTCCGACTTTTTCTTCGTCATTGTCATCTTCACCCATCGTGATGATGTCTTTAGTTAAGATTGGATTGATACCTCTCACCTGAATATTATGGTCGTATCCATTCACAGGCTCTTCCAGCTCGTTAAATATCACAAAAGCTCGTTGTCCTTCCACCCAATCTTTATTATTCCATCCTTGCGCATTACTGGGATACATCTTTTTCCCGTCATCCAAAGTGAAATAAAATTCCTTGCTATCCTGGCTAATCATATTGATGGTACTGATAACCAGAAGATCGGACGGGTTGTCATCGTTGTCCAAACATGACTGGAGAATCGGCATTGTAGTCATAATAGCAAAGATAAAGGCAATGAATTTCAATTTCTTCATATACTTACTTAGGTTTTAGATTATATAAAATGGTTCCTTTGTATTGTGAAAATGCAGTGGGATAGAAAATATTGCATTTGAATCTGTTAAAGAAACAAAAGTGATAAAAGAGTTGTTCTCTCTATGCAGTATTTCTATCTTTGCTGCATTTATAAGTTAAACACGTGTATAAGAGAATGGAAGAATTAGAGTTGTCGGAACAATGCAGGCTAGGCAATAACCAAGCTCGCAAAGAACTGTATGAGCAGTATGCGGGACGTCTGTTTGGCATCTGTCTTCGTTATACCGGCGACCGTGATACGGCCCAGGATCTGCTTCACGACGGTTTTTTAAAGATATTCGATTCCTTCGACAAGTTCACCTGGAGGGGTGAAGGCTCCCTGCGGGCTTGGATGGAAAGGGTGATGGTCAACACAACTTTGCAATATCTCCGGAAAAATGATGTAATCAATCAGTCGGCACCATTAGAAGAGTTGCCTGAAGAATATGAAGAACCGGACGCTTCTGATGTAGAAGCTATTCCACAGAAAGTGTTGATGCAGTTTATAGAAGAACTACCTGCCGGATATCGTACAGTGTTTAATCTTTATACATTCGAAGACAAATCGCATAAAGAAATCGCACAGGAATTAGGTATTAATGAAAAATCTTCGGCTTCGCAACTATTTCGTGCGAAGAGTGTATTGGCAAAAAGAGTAAAAGAATGGATAATGCATAATGGATAGATAGAGATGGAAGAGAAAGAATTGTGGATGAATAAGTTGAAGGAGAAGCTCGCGGATTATTCCGAGCCGGTGCCTGCTTCCGGTTGGGAACAACTGGAGAAAGAACTTATGCCTCCTGTGGAGAAGAAAATATATCCTTATCGAAAATGGATGATGGCTGCTGCGGCTGTTATATTGTTAGCTGTCGTTTCGTCAGTAAGTCTGTATTTTCTGGGGACACCGGCTGCGGATGAAATACGTCATATAAAAACTCCGGCATTGGCATCTATACCCGATGCGTTGCCGGGTGTGCAACAGCCGGATGTGCAGGGCACTTCCGTAGAACCTGTTTTGCGACCTGTGGCTCGTGAAGACCGTTTGGCGAAAATTGATAAGAATTTTACAGAACAGAAAACAAATGCAGAGCAATCTGCAATAGAAAATAGGAACGAAACTATAGTAGGGAATGAAATTAATCCTGTGATTGAGGAAGACCAGACGCTCAAAGGCGAGACGGAGCAGACGAAAAATGGAGCAAAACAGGTAGACAGTGAAAATGTGGGTCAGGCTATACAGTCACAGGATACCGAACGGTCGAACAACAGGCCGCGTCGCCCTTCCGGCAGAGACAAGCTGCATATTCCGGCAGAAAAAAGAGCATCTCAAAAAGGAACATGGTCCATGGGACTCTCGGTAGGAAATTCGGGCGGAGCATCCACAGAAGTCGGTGCCGGCTCTCATGCTTATATGTCTCGTGTGAGTATGCTTTCTGTTTCCAACGGTTTGATGGAGATACCTAACGATCAGACATTGGTTTTTGAAGATGGAGTGCCTTATCTGCGTCAGGCAAAACAAGTGGTTGACATTAAGCACCATCAGCCTATTTCTTTCGGATTGTCCGTCCGTAAAGGGCTGGCAAAAGGATTTTCTCTCGAAACGGGATTGACTTACACGTTGCTTTCTTCGGATGCGAAACTGGCGGGTGAAGATCAGCAGATAGAGCAAAAACTGCATTATGTCGGTATTCCGCTGCGTGCCAACTGGAATTTTCTTGATAAAAAATTCGTTACTCTCTACGTTTCCGGTGGAGGTATGGTAGAGAAATGTGTTTATGGAAAGCTCGGTTCCGAGAAAGAAACTGTGAAACCTCTGCAATTCTCGGTATCCGGTGCGGTAGGTGCACAGGTGAACGCAACGAAACGTCTGGGTATCTACGTAGAACCCGGTGTTGCTTATTTTTTCAATGACGGTTCGGATATGCAGACCATACGTAAAGAGAATCCGTTTAATTTCAATATACAGGCTGGTATCCGCCTGACTTATTAATGAGAACTACCTTACTGAACATAGTGACGGTATCCGTTCAAGATAGCGTCACTATCCTGATTAGATAGCGTCACTATCCTGACCGGATGGCGTCACTATCCTGATATTAGTATCTTTTTCCTCATAAAAATCGGATAATTGAGAAAATATTAATAATATTGTCACCTGTTAATGGTCTATG
This sequence comes from Bacteroides sp. 1001136B_160425_E2, assembly GCF_015559655.1. Classification (NCBI taxonomy): domain Bacteria; kingdom Pseudomonadati; phylum Bacteroidota; class Bacteroidia; order Bacteroidales; family Bacteroidaceae; genus Bacteroides; species Bacteroides sp. 1001136B_160425_E2. The sequence goes on from NZ_JADMQH010000002.1 coordinate 70,848, forward strand.
GTTGCATACCTTTGTTGCAAAATTCTAAGCTATGGTGAATTTTACAGATGAAAAACATTTATTAATTGATTTAAAAGACGGTTCTTTTCAAGCATTTGAAAGATTGTATAATATGTACAGCGGTAAACTGTACAATTTCATTATGCGGCTTTCTTCCGGCAATCAATATATGGCTGAAGAAGTAGTGCAATCCACTTTTATCCGTATATGGGAAGTGCGTGAGAAAGTCGATACCAACGCTTCGTTTATTTCTTTTCTTTGTACGATAGCTAAGAATTTACTGATGAATATGTATCAGCGTCAGACCGTTGAATATGTTTACAATGAATATCTGCTGAAAAGCGGACTAGACTGTGATTCGCAGACGGAAGATACTATTGATCTCCGTTTCTTAAACGATTATATCGACTCATTAGCAGAAGAATTGCCGGCACAGCGAAAGAAAATATTTATCCTCAGTAAGCGTCAGAATTATACGAATAAGGAAATAGCCGAAATGATGGGAATTTCTGAAAGTACAGTCGCCACACAATTATCTTTGGCGGTGAAGTTTATGCGTGAGCAGTTGATGAAGCATTATGATAAGGTAATTGCACTTCTGATCGCCTTTTTTGTTAATGAAATGTAATTGTAATACACGTTTTTGGATAGTAGATAGGATGAAAATGTATACTTGTAAATAAGTAGGAAAGAAGATGGATAAGATATATTATAAAGAACTGATTGATAAGTATTTCGACGGAAATATAACGGATGCTGAAATAAAAGAGCTCTCCGATTGGATAAAGAACGACCGCCATTTACAAAACTGGTGGGAAGAAGAATTTTCCAAATCGGATGCTGATATTAATCCGATGCTGCGTGACAAACTATTTGCCCGAATCAAAGAAGAGACGCAGGGAAAAGAAGAGACACAAGGAAAAGAGAAAACAAGAACTGTTCGCATGAATCCTTGGAAATGGGCTGCCGCCATCGTTTTACCCATTTGTATTGCCTTCTTCACCTACTATCTTATAGATTCTTCGCAAACAATGGGAGCTCCCTTTATAGTAAAAGCCGATAAAGGAGATAAAGCAACCATTGAATTGCCGGATGGAACGAATGTCGTTCTCAATTCAGCTTCACAATTAAGCTATCTGAATAACTTCGGAGAAAATGTACGTCATGTGCAACTGAATGGTGAAGCCTATTTCAAAGTAGCTCATGATGAAAAGCACGCCTTTATAGTACAGGTAGGCGATTTGGAAGTGAAAGTACTCGGTACTTCTTTTAATGTATCTGCCTATGAAGATGCTAAAGACGTGACAGTCGTTCTTTTGGAAGGAAAAGTAGGGGTTTATGCGCAGAAAACATCGCATATCATGAAGCCCGGCGACAAAATAGAATATAATAAAGCCACTCATAAGATAACAGCCACTCAAGTACACCCGAGTGACTACATTGAATGGACGAAAGGAAATATCTATTTTGAGAAAGAATCTTTGGAAAATATAATGAAAACCCTTTCACGCATTTATGACGTAGAGATTCGTTTCGACTCCAATAAACTACCTAATGAATATTTCACCGGAACCATTCCGGGAGGCGGTATACAGAATGCATTGAATATCCTGATGCTTACTTCACCTTTCTATTATGAAATGGACGGTTCGGTGATTGTCTTGAAGGAGAAATAAGTGGAACTTTCATTGAGTATCTTTGTTTATTCATTGAATAACGTCTATATTTGTGGTACACTAATTTGAAGATGCAATGAATACATTGGAACGTAAATTGCCGATAGGGATACAGACATTTGAAAAGATGCGTGCAGAGGGGTGTTTGTATGTGGATAAAACAGCCATTATATATCAGATAGCAGCTACTAAAGTGCCTTATTTCCTTAGTCGTCCCCGTCGTTTTGGCAAAAGTCTGTTAATTTCTACTTTTGAGGCCTACTTTCAAGGTCGTAAAGACCTTTTTGAAGGCTTGGCAATTGAAAAGTTAGAGACGAAGTGGGAGCAATATCCGGTTCTACATCTTGATTTGAATGCGAAAAAATATGAGACGGCGGCAGATTTGGTCGCCATGCTAAACCAGTATTTGGAGAAATGGGAAGCCGTATATGGTGATGAGAAGAAAGACCGTAGTCCTGAAGAACGTTTTAGTTATATCATTGAGCAAGCCTACCTGAAAACAGGAAAAGGAGTTGTGGTATTGGTTGATGAGTATGATAAACCTTTGCTGCAAGCCCTTTTAGATGAGAACCTGTTGGATGAATACCGTCGTATTCTGAAAGCCTTTTATGGTGTACTGAAAAGTTCCGACCGCTATCTTCGGTTTATATTCTTGACAGGAGTCACAAAATTCGCCCAGGTAAGTGTATTCAGTGATTTGAATCAACTGAATGATATAAGTATGAAAATTCCTTATGCCAATATTTGTGGTATTACTAAAAAGGAGTTAGTATCCACATTTACTCCCGAGTTGGAGCGGTTGGCAGAAGTGCAGGAGATGTCTTTTGAAGATACTGTCGATAAAATGACGGCGATGTACGATGGCTATCACTTTACATATAGCGAAGATGGATTGTTTAACCCCTTCAGTGTCCTCAATGTCTTTGATGGATTAATGTTTGATAATTACTGGTTCCAGACCGGTACTCCTACCTATCTTGTAGACCTACTGAAACAAAGTGATTATGATTTACGTTTGCTGATAGATGGCTTGGAAGTAGGAAGTTCCGGATTTGCCGAATACCGTGCAGAGACAAAGAATCCCCTTCCGATGATCTACCAAAGTGGTTATCTGACAATTAAAAACTTTGATAAATCATTGAACCTATATACGCTAGGTTTTCCGAATGATGAGGTCAAATATGGCTTTCTTAAATTCCTGATCCCCTATTATACACCCATCTCTTCTGATGAAACGGATTTTAATGCAGTTAAGTTTGTCCGTGAACTTCAGTCGGGCGACGTTCATTCCTTTATGGAACGTATGAAATCATTCTTTGCCGACATTCCCTACGAATTGAACACAAAGACCGAACGGCATTATCAGGTTATCTTTTATCTCGTCTTTAAGTTGATGGGACAATATGTAGATGCAGAAGTCCGTAGCGCAAAAGGTCGTGCCGATGCCGTGGTGAAAACGAAAGACCGTATTTATGTATTTGAGTTTAAACTGGAAGGAACAGTAGACGAAGCTCTGAAACAAATAGATGAAAAAGGATATTTGTTACCTTACCGGACAGACGGGCGTGAGCTAGTAAAAGTGGGAGTTTCCTTTAATGCTGAAGAACGTAATATTGGTGAATACAAAGTAATATAATCGTTTATTGAGTAAAATATAGAATAGAGCCATTCCGGAGCCCACTACTTAGGAATGGTTTTTTTGTTCTCTGAATTGAATAAGTTAACGAGAGTTAAAGTCTGATAGGCGATTGGACGAGTGAGTATAGTAGTCTGTATACCTATCAAACAACTTAAAAGTTTTGATATATGAAGCACAAAACAACCTTTGAAAAGCTCCCTCAAGCAAATGCAGGGAGAAGTAAGAACTGGAAAACACTGCGGGCTATCTGTCTGCTATTGTTTTTAAGCGTTTCTTTCACCGCTTATTCCCAAATAACAGTGAATGTGAAAGACATCTCTTTAAGGGCCTCGTTAAAGAAAATCGAGCAAGTAAGCAATTACAAATTCTTCTATAATGAGAGCCTTCCGGAGCTAAATCAAAAAGTATCGTTAAATGTGAAAGATGCAACGATTGAACAAACCATGCAACAACTTTTGGGTAAAATGGAGTTAACCTACAAGAAAGAGCAAGAGAATGTCATTGTATTGATTCGTAAAGCCCAGGACAAATCGATAACTAAAAAAATAACAGGTACTGTTGTCGATGAAAAAGGCGAACCAGTCATTGGTGCCAGTATTGTGATAAAAGGTGAGTCGCACGGAACGATTACAGATTTTGATGGAAAGTTCACATTAGCAGACGTACCGGAAAAGGGAATATTGACCGTCTCTTATATCGGTTATAAAACAGTTGACCTTTCTGCCACAGGGCAGACATTCGTAAAAGTTGTACTTCAGGAAGACAGTAAAATGATAGACGAGGTTGTTGTTGTCGGCTACGGAGTCCAGTCACAAAAGCTGGTCACTACTTCTATCAGTAAAGTAAAGATGGAAAATATAGATCAGGGTAATGACTATAATCCGATTAAAATGCTGCAAGGACGTGTAGCGGGTGTGAATATCTCCTCTGCATCAGGAACTCCGGGAGAAGCACCGAATGTCACCGTTCGTGGTATCGGTTCCGTTAGTGGGGGAAGCTCGCCGCTTTATGTGGTCGACGGTATCCCCAGCGAAAAATATCCTAATCTGAATCCGAATGACATTGAAAGTATGGAAGTCTTGAAAGACGCTTCCGCCGCTGCCATCTATGGTTCGCGTGCCAATGCCGGAGTTGTGTTGATAACGACCAAATCAGGTCAGCAAGGTAAGACGAAGATAGAGGTGTCCGGTCGTTACGGATTCGCTTATTTGGCCAGCGACATTGAAATGGCCAATTCGATGGAATATATGAATACGATGCAAGCCGCTATTGATAATTACAATGTGCAAATGGGAGCTAACCTTCAATTGTATGTTCCTTCTCAAATTCAGGAAACCAATTGGGTGAAAGAAATATCAAGAAAAAACTCGAAAACAGGTACCGGCTCTATCAGCATTTCCGGTGGAAATGAAAAGACCACCTTCTTTGCTTCTTTAGGTGCTAATACTCAAGAAGGATATTTGAATAAGAGCAGCTATGACCAGTATAATATGCGTGCCAAATTCACACATAAAATAAACAACCTGTTCAAACTGAATATGAATCTGGCAGGTTCGGCCAGCCGTTCAGACTTATTGGAAGAAACGAGTACCAGCTTGAAAGTACTTCGTACAGCTCGTGAGGAGCAGCCCTGGTATTCACCTTATAAAGAAGACGGAACATCTTATAAAGTGAACGGGACAGATATTTTGCGCCACAATCCGGTGATGCTGATTAATGAAGAAGACTGGGTAGCTAAGAAATATCAACTGTCTGGTGTGTTCAGCATAGACGTAACTCCTTTCAAAGGATTTAAGTACACACCGACAGTAAGCGTATATGGTATTTTGGACAACACATCTAAAAAATTGTCGGACAAGCATGATGCCCGTAAAAATAGCAGTGGTTGGGGAGCATTAGCCGAACAAAAAGACCAGAGTTTCCGCTATGTGATAGATAATATATTCTCTTACAACAATGAATGGAATAAACTAATTTACTCCGTCATGTTGGGACATTCGTTTGAGAAATACACTTATGAACAATTCGGGGCAAAGAGTGATAACTATGCTAACGGCGCATTTCCTTCCTCCAACTTTGATTTAATCAATGCAGGTCCTAATATTTACGCCGGAAATATTAGTTATACCTCTTATGCCTTAGAATCCTATTTCGGACGAATCGCTTTGAATTGGGACAATAAATACATACTGAATGCTTCTTTGCGTAGTGATGGTTCTTCCCGCTTTGCGAAGAACAAGAGATATGGCTATTTCCCTTCTGCTTCTTTTGCGTGGCGTGCCTCCAATGAGGAATTTTTCCCAAAAAACAAATACGTCAATGATGCAAAGTTAAGATTAAGCTGGGGTATGACAGGTAGCATGGCAGGAGTGAGTAATTATGCTCCGTTATCACTGATTAGTGCGGGCGGTGCTTCTTACAACGGTTCTGCCGGATTCCAGATTTCGCAGGATGCCCGTGCCTTGACTTGGGAGAAAGCCAGCCAGTTTAATATCGGATTTGATATAGAAATGTTTCAGTCTCGCCTGACTTTAAACATAGATATGTTCTATCAAAAGACTACCGACCTGCTGTTTAAGAAACCAGTCAATGCAACCACCGGATATACCACATTACAGTCCAATATCGGCTCATTAGAGAATAAAGGACTTGAGTTGGCTTTGAGTGGTAAAATCTTCACCGGAAAGTTTAAATGGGATTTGGGTGGTAACATTTCTTTTGTAAAGAACAAATTGCTTTCTCTCATCGAAGGAAATGATATGTATATTGTTCCCAGCAGCGGTAGTAACCTTTTAGGAGGTTCGATGCATGCGTTGATTAACGGACAGCCTATCAGTACATTCTATATGTTAAAGATGGAAGGTATCTACCAGCGTGACGACGAAGTGCCTGCGAAACTGTATGCGAAAGGAGTCCGTGCCGGTGACGTGAAATATTTCGATTATAATGAAGACGGAGATATATCTGACGCCGACCGAATGAATGTAGGAAAAGCCATTCCTGATTTTTACGGTGGTATTACCTCCAACTTCTCTTACAAAGGTTTCGATTTATCATTGTTCGGACAATTCTCGGTAGGTGGTAAAGTGATGTCGGCATGGCGGGGAGTGAACGGTTCCGAAGGTACTGACCATTTAGGATTGGCGCTGTCCAATGTAAAAGTAAACGACCGTGGCGAATCCGTCGAGCAATACTTTAATGTAAGCAAAGAAGTAGCTAACGGATACTGGCGTGGAGAGGGCACAAGCAACACGATCCCTCGTCCTGTAAGAATAGGAGCACATACCGGGTATGATTATGACTATAACGTGCAAACTTCAACACGTTATTTGGAAGATGCTTCCTATTTTAAACTGAAAACTGTGACTTTGGGTTACACTTTGCCAGAATCAGTCGTTAAGAAACTCCGCATGAACTCATTAAGAGTCTACGTTTCGGCTGATAATCTACTCACTCTCACCAAGTATTCCGGTTATGATCCCGAAACATCATTTTCCGGTAGCCCGGGAGACTCAAATTATGGAGTTGACTTCGGGTTGCAACCTGTATTACGAACATTTATTTTTGGTCTGAATCTAAACTTTTAAAAATATAGATGTATGAAACGATACTATACTATAATCAACTATTTGCTATGTAGCATTTGCCTTTTGTGGATGACGGGTTGTTCAGGTATACTGGATGATATGCGGCCTAAAGATCAGATACCTCAAGATATGTTGAGTGAATCCGATTTGGAAAAGTTATTGAATGGAGTGTATGCCGAAATGGAAGAACTGGTATTCAAATTTTATATGGATGGTGATGTAAAAGGCGAGAATTTCAAGGCAGGTCCCGGATTTTCCATGAACGACCCCATGTTGATGGCTCCTAGTTCTAAAGAAGTTTTGAGCCAGTGGCAGAAATGTTTCACAGCCTTGAAACAAGTTAATTTCTTGGTCGAAACATACGAAGCGTCATCTAATAAAGAGAGTCAGGTTGTGAAGCAGACAGGAGGGACCGGATACTACTTCAGAGCTTTGATTTATTATCATTTGGTCACTCGCTGGGGAGGAGTTCCTATCTTGCGTAAGCGCACTTACGACGTCGTTCCCATTTCCCCCGAAACCGAAGTGTGGAGTTTTATAAAAGAAGACTTGGCTAAAGCAGAAGGATTACTGTCTGATTTCACCGATCGTTTTTATGTGTCTCTTAGTGCTTGTGATGCGCTTCATGCCAAAGTATGTTTGTCCTTGAAAGACTATACAAATGCCGCAGCTTATGCTGACAAAGTGATTACAAAATCAAATTTCGCATTGAGTACTACATCAGTTGAGTATGCCCAAGCGTTTGTCTCTAATAGCAGTAGCAAAGAACTGGTCTTTGCGTTAGCCAATAAGCGTAGTACAAGTTTGCTGTTATTCTACCAGACGGTCAATGACATCGATCCGACTTGGGATTACTCTCCTTCTACCGAATGTTACAGTCATCTTTATGATGATACCGCCGTAAAGTCAAAGGATATACGGGCAAAGGCAGTATTTGGCGCAGATAATAGCCGTATTATTAAATTCCCGAATGGAAGTACCGGTCAGTTTGTTACCAATGAACAACCGTCACAAACCCCGATTGTGGTTACCCGTGTGGCGGAAATGTATCTGATTAAAGCGGAAGCATTGGGAGCAGTCAATGGGTTGGCTACATTAAAAGAATTTATGAACAAACGTTATGCAACCGTCTTGTTGCCTTCGAATATGACTGATATAGAGTTTCAGAATCAAATACTTGATGAGCGTCACCGCGAGTTGTATGCAGAAGGTCAACGATGGTATGATTTGAAGCGAACCAACCGTTTGGACTTGTTTTCTTCCTTGAACGGTAGAAACTACCTGATGTATTATCCTGTTCCCCAGTCGGAACGCGATTTGGCGGGAGAGGAAAATTACCCTCAAAATGAAGGCTATTAATTATCTTAGAAAGAACAAAGTATGAAGAATATAAAAATAGTAACAACGTTTTTTATCTGCTTGCTGCTACTTTCAGCATGCTCGGATGATTGGAAGGAAAATGCGCTGACAGCTAAATTTACTTTTGACAAGACAACCTACTATGTAGGCGAAGAAGTCAGTATCACGAATGAGACAGTAGGCGGAGAAGGTAATTATACCTGCCAATGGGATTTAGGGAATGGAGAGACTTCAACAGAAGTTGCTCCTAAAGTGACTTACGAAACGAATGGGGCATATACAGTGACTTTGCACGTGAAAGACAGCAAAGGAAATTATGCAATGGCTCATAAATTATTGACGATTGAAGCTGAACCTCTGCCCGAAGTCGGCAATGTGAAACTGAAATGGGTGGGTGCCCACGTATTGGGCGAAATCCGTTCTACGGCTCCGGCAGTCAGTGATGATAATAATGTATATATGACTTCCAATGACCATTATTTGCGGAAATTCTCGGCCGCTACCGGTGAGCAATTGTGGGAGTTCGACTTATGGACATCGGCTGACGGTGATTCTCCGTCCGGTAATACGCATACCACTCCAAGCATTGATACGGATGGTACTGTGTATGTAGGAACAGGTGACACAAGTGGCAAAGTAGGGCGCGTATATGCCATCAATCCTGATGGAACAAAGAAATGGGTAGTTGCCGGAGATGCTGAAAAAGGATTTTGGAATAAAGGACAGGCTTCTACGCCTCGTATTAATTATCTGACTTGTGCGATTGGAGAGAATCATATCTATATGGGTAATGGCGGCTCTACGGGATCTGTGCTTGCTGTCGATAAGAATACCGGTTACAGAGTAGGTTATGTGGCAAACGCAGACAATTCCGGAGGCCCGTCGGGAGGAGTATCTGCCGGAATAGCATTGGCGAACAACACATTAATTTGGGCTGGTGGAAAGAACGGCTTATTCGGCGCGTCGGCGTCTGTGCTGAATACAGGTGGTAATGTGATGTGGGCATGGCAAATATATAGTTCGGGAAATGATAAGCCTTCAGAAAACATGAATGCTTCCGTAGCTGTGGATGCAGCCGGCACTATATACGGAATTGCCACCTTCCCGAGTATAGGAAGCAGTGCGTTTGCTATTGGAAGCGACGGGGTTGAGAAATGGCGTACTTCGTTAGGAAATGTAGGAACACTAGACCAAGGGGGTGTTGTGATAGGCTTGGACGGAAGTATCATTGTAACGGTAAAACGTGCTCCAGGCGAAGCCACGGGTGGAATTGTTGCATTATCTCCTAATGGAGTTATTCAATGGCATTACGGTGTGCCGGAAGACGTCAGTGGATGTGCGGCAATCGATCAGGCCGGAAATATTCATTTTGGAACGCAATCCGGTAATTATTATATCATTAAACCCGAAGCCTCGGAAGAACAGCTGATCTTGAAAAAAGACTTGGCTGCACTGATTAGCGAGAGCGATTCTCCTTTAAAAGATAACTGGGAAGCGGGTATCGGAAAAATCTGGAGTTCGCCTACAATCGGACCGGATGGAACGATCTATATTGGCGTTACTCACACGGTAGATCCGTCGAAGAGTGTCCTGGTAGCTTTGGAAGATGAAGGTATAACCGGATGTGCAGCTTCGGCATGGCCGATGAAAGGGAAAGACAGCCGCCACACCAGTGCACAGTTGGGAGGCTCGGGAGAGAATCCGGGAGGCGAACCGGGCGGACAATTGCCTATTACAGGAAATCTGAAGACCGATTTAAAGAATTTATTTGATGATAGTTCCTATAAGGTCTGGCTTTGTGCCCATCGGGCGAACACGCAGAAAGGTATGGCCGATGGCATACCGGAGAATTCATTAACTTCCATAGAGTATGCAATCAATGCAGGAGTAGAAATGATCGAACTTGATGCACGTCCCACCTCTGACGGAATATTGGTGCTGATGCACGATAATACGATCGACAGAACCACTAACGGAAGCGGTGCGGTAGGAGATTATTCTTATCAGCAATTACAGCAGCTCTATCTTAAAGATGCAGCAGGGAATCTGACAAACGAACGAATCCCCACTTTAGAGGACGCATTGAAGAAAGGCAAAGGAAAGGTTTATTTTAACTTGGATATAGTCAACAAAAACGTTGCCGTAGCGACAATGGTGGCATTACTTAAAAAACTCGACATGGAAAACGAAGTCCTGCTTTATGTTTCAAACAACCGTAATTATGCATACGATTTGAAAGCGGCGAACAGCACTCTGTTACTGCATCCGATGGCAAAAGCTTCAGATGATATTACCTATTTTGCTTCATCTTACACGGACAATGTGCAGATGATGCAACTTTCCACCTCGGATGCTCTTGCAGGAGCGATGACGGAAGACATTAAATCCAAAGGTTGGCTTTTATTCTCCAATATCGTAGGAGCGAATGATACGAACATGTTGTCGGACAACTATTCGGGGCTGGTAGGCATGATAAACAAACGTATTAATGTCGTGCAGACTGATTATGCCGAATTAGCTGCCAAGTATTTAAAATCCAAAAAGTATAGATAATCCCCCAAAGTATAGATGATAAAAATGAATATGAAAAACTACCTGATAATAGGAATTATTTTGCTGTTTCCTTTCCGCTTGTTTGCAGATGAACCGGTGAAGGCAATTTACGCAAAGATTACGAATCCTGATAATAAAGAAGTAACCGTAGTCGCCCACCGGGCGGATTGGCGCTTTGCACCTGAAAATTCGCTGGCAGCAATAGAGAGTTCTATCCGGTTGGGAGCCGACGTCGTGGAGCTGGACGTTCAGAAAACCAAAGACGGACAGTTGATCCTTATGCATGATAAGACCTTGGATAGAACGACCACCGGAAAAGGTAAGGTTGCCGAGTGGACACTGGATTCTATCCGGACACTCCGTCTGAAGAATGGCGCTGCTTTGAGAACCAAACATCGTGTGCCTACATTGGAGGAAGCATTATTGACGGCCAAAGGGCGCGTTATGGTAAATTTGGATAAGGCTTATCCGATATTCGATGAGATTTTCCCCATTTTGGAGAAAACCGGAACCGTTGAACAGATCATCATGAAGGGGTCAAAGCCTGTTGCAGAAGTGAAAAAGGATTTGGGAAAATATTTAGACCGGATCATATATATGCCAATCGTACATTTGGATCGACCGGGAGCTATGCAGCAAATAGATGATTTCATGAAAGAACTTCATCCGGTAGCCTTCGAATTGTTGTTCGAATCGGATACTTGTCAATTCCCCAAACAAGTGAGGACGAAGCTGGAAGGAAAAAGTAAAATTTGGTATAATACCCTTTGGGATACGATGGCAGGCGGACATGATGACGACAAATCATTGGAAAACCCGGATGAAGGATATGGATATTTGATAGATAAACTTGGAGCAACAATTATCCAGACCGATCGTACTGCTTATTTACTGGAATACTTGCAAGCCCGTAAGAAACGTAATGAGCATAAGATAGACGCCTTTCATTAATATGTAAACTTCGGTTATGTCATTTAAAATATTGGATTTTTATAAAATCTCTTCCCCGCTAGCCGGGGGAGAGACTGATTCAGAAGATTCTTCCCGCTTTAAGCGCATCCGTTGGGCTACATTTTTGTCGGCTACTACCGGATATGGCATTTACTATGTTTGTCGCCTTAGCATGAACGTAGTGCGCAAGCCAATTGTAGAGGAGGGAGTATTTTCCGAAACGCAATTAGGAATCATCGGTTCCTGTCTGTTTTTTGTGTATGCAGTGGGTAAGTTGACGAATGGTTTTCTTGCTGACCGTAGTAATGTTCGGCGTTTTATGTCTACCGGGTTATTGTGTTCCGCTTTGATAAATTTATGTTTAGGTTTCACTAGCTCCTTTTATGCTTTTGTTTTACTTTGGGGATTGAATGGTTGGTTTCAGTCAATGGGAGCAGCATCCGGAGTGGTTTCGCTCACTCGGTGGTACAGTAGTAAAGAACGGGGAACTTTTTACGGCTTTTGGTCTGCTAGTCATAATTTGGGTGAAGCATTAACCTTTATTTCCATAGCCTTGTTAGTCAGTTGGATGGGATGGAGGTATGGGATGATTGGAGCTGGCATTATTGGGATATTAGGTTTCTTTATGATGCTTGTCTTTATGCGTGATACGCCACAGAGTCAGGGATTCTTGTTGAACAAAAATTCTTCATCTGTGGATTCCCATTCTTTGTCTGGTAAACAAACGGAAGATTTTAACAAAGCACAAAAGGCTGTCTTGAAGAATCCTGCAATTTGGATTTTGGCTCTGTCCAGTGCATTTATGTATATTAGCCGCTATGCGGTAAATAGTTGGGGTGTTTTCTATCTGGAAGCTCAAAAGGGATATTCTACGTTGGATGCCAGTTTTATAATATCAATCAGTTCTATCTGTGGAATCATTGGCACGGTATTTTCCGGTATCATTTCCGATAAAATGTTTTCCGGCAGTCGTAATATTCCAGCTTTAGTATTTGGGTTGATGAATGTAATAGCACTTTGTTTGTTTCTCTTAGTTCCGGGAGCTCATTTTTGGATAGACGTGTTGGCAATGGTACTTTTCGGTTTAGGTATCGGAGTTTTGATCTGTTTTCTGGGTGGTTT